>JBDSJV010000051.1:0-5319 GCA_039917225.1 Candidatus Limnocylindrales bacterium | reverse complement strand
GTGACCTTGCGGTCGATCCGGTTCTGGGTGACCAGGTCGCCAGACGCGAGGAGCGCTGCCAGCACCTGGCTGTAGTGCCAGACCTCGTAATCGCCACCGAAGTCGGGGTATTCGAACTTGAGCGTGTTGAGCGTGTGCGGATCGGTCGTGACGATTCGCCGGAAGCGTGCCTTGGAGAGCTGGCCGACGTTGTGCTCCACGAGCACCTCGAAGAGGCCCTCCTCGCCGGCCCGTCGAACGTCATTTCCGGCGTTCCGCTCGCCCTCGTACAGGATCCCGAAGTCCATCCCAGCCGCCTGGAAGAGGCGGGCGACCAGGCGGGTCGCATCCTGGACCCGGACGTCGAAGCTGGCGAAGTCGCCGACGAACCAGAGCCAGTCCACGTCCTGCTTCCGGGCATCGACGATCGGCGTCGCGAGGCCATCGGTCCATTTCGCCCGCGTACGGCCCGACTGCCCGAAGGAGTTGCCCTGCTTGGCGAGACTCGCGAACGCCGTCTGCAGGCTGGGTGACACCTCGCCCTGGTCGACCAGCGACCGCCGCATCCCGACGATCGTTGGGACGTGCTCGATGCCGACCGGGCAGGCCTCGACGCAGGCGAGGCACATGGTGCAGGACCAGAGGGTCTCGGCACTGATGAGCCCGCCGGCGAGACGGCTTCCGCCGGGATCCGGAGGCGCCCCATACGCCCGGTCCGAGCGATGCTCGCCCAGTGGCGCGGCGATGCCCCAGGCCGCGTCGGCTTCCTGGCGGATATCGAGGATCAGGTCCCGCGGCGACAGCGGGGCGCCCGAAGCCACGGCGGGGCATGCGACATGGCAACGCCCGCACTTCGTGCACGCATCGACGTCAAGGAGCTGTTTCCAGGTGAGGTCCGCGAGGTCGCGGATCCCGACGTGCCCGTCCGCCGGAGCCATCGCGGCCACGTCGAAGACCGGCAGCCGGCGACCCGCCAGCGGCGAGCGCAGGGCGAGGTTGACGGGATCCGAGATCGTGTGGATTGCCTTCGAGAACGGGAAATAGGCGACGAAGGCGAGCGCCGTCCCTGCGTGGGCCCACCACATCGCGTAGCGAATCGCCTCGGCGGTATCGGCCTGCATCCCGAGGGCCCCAAACATGGCTCCGACGACCCAGCCAACCGGCGAGAAGATCTCGAAGGATGGGAAACCATGGGCCAGGATCCGCGCGCCCTCCAGGACGAAGCCGCTCACCCCGAGCAGGCCGAGCCAGGCCAGGAAGATCCAGTCCCCCGTTCGAAAGCCACCCCGATCGGACGTCGCCGGGCCGATATCGACGCGACCGTAGTCCAGCTGGCGGGGCCGTCGATAGCGCCTGATGGCCAGCGCTCCGATGCCCACCAGCATCGCCAGCCCGAGGACGTCCAGGACGAGGGAGTAGATGACGTAGAACGTTCCCCAGTAGAAGCTGAACTCAGGAACGAGCGGCCGGACGATGTCGGCCTCGATCGTCAGGATCGCCGTCCCGATGAAGAGGACGATGAAGCCCCACATCACGGCGGCATGGAAGACACCGGCATACGGATCGCGCTTGGCCACGGTTCGGTTGAGGGCCGTGTCGAACGAACTGCGCGTGACTCGGCCAATGAAGCCAAGCGGTGAGCCGATGACGTCCTGGGGGCGTCCGCGGGCGTACTTGCGAAGGCGGACCCCGATCCCAACGAAGAAGACGATGCTCACGATGGCCGACAGGACGTAGAAGATCAGCTCGCCCTCCGGCGAGATCCCCTCGAAGATCTCGCGGGTCACATCCCGGCCGAACATGCCCGCGTCCTGCTAGCTGCCGAGCTTCGCGGTCAGTGCCGGCACCACGTCCAGCAGATCGGCGACCGCGCCGTAGTGGGCCACGGAGAAGATCGGAGCGCGCGCGTCCGAGTTCACGGCGATGATCAGCTCGGCCCCGCGCATCCCCTCGAGGTGCTCCGGGGCGCCGCTGATCCCAAGCGCGATATAGACCTTTGGCTTGACCTTGAGTCCGGACTTGCCGACCTGGCGGGTGCGAGGAAGCCAACCGGCATCCGCGATCGGACGCGACGATGAAACCGCTCCGCCGAGGGCAGCAGCCAGGGCCTCGACGAGCTCGAGGTTGTCCTGCTCCCCGATCCCTCGACCAACGGACACCAGGACCGATTCCCTGGTGATGTCCACATCGCCCGCCTCGGGCTTGAGAAGACCCTTGAACCGGATCCGTGCGTCGGATGCTCCAGCGGCCACTTGCTCGACCGCGGGCGACCCACCTGTACCTGGCGCGAACGATCCGGCCACGACCGTGACGATCCCACGACCCCCCGTGAACCGGACCTTCGCCTGGATCTTGCCCGCGTACAACTGGCACGTGACGAGAGGCGAGCCGCCCTCGAGGGTTACGTCGACCGCATACGCCGCCAACGGAAGACCGAGTGCCGCCGAGAGGCCGGCCGCCACGTCCATCCCCGGGCCGCTGTTGGCGACCAGAACGAGATCCGGCGCCCGTTCCTTGATGATCGGCACGAGCGCCGCCTGATAGGCGGATGGGCTGAACGACTCGAGGCCCGGATCTTCGACGACCAGGACACGGCTTGCACTCAACGAGCCGGCAAGGCCGGCCACGCCGGAACCGAGCAGCACGGCGACGGTCGCGCCACCGCCCTGCGCCGCAAGTGCGGACGCTCGTCCCAGCAGTTCATGGGTGGTGTCGAGGATCGCCCCGTCGCGATGCTCGACGACGACCAGGATCTCGCCGCTCATCGTGCTCCTCCCCCGGTGATGCCGCGTTCAGCGAGGATCGCGGCGATGCGCTCGGCGATCGCCCCCGGGTTACCCGTGATCATCTCGGCCGTCGTCCCGGATTCCGGGACCGACATCGACTCGATCGTCAGGCCGCTGCCGGTCCCCGGAGTGCCGGCTTCGAGTGACTCGATCGTGGCGGTCTTCATCAACTGTCGGACCCTGCTGACCGGCGCGTAGCGGGGCGCCTCGCGTGAGGTTTGGACCCCGAGGACGGCGGGCAGATCCACCTCGAATTCGCCGACGACCCCACCTGCGTACTCCTGGTGAACCGTCACGCTCGACCCACCGGCGGCCACCGCGATGTGGGTGACGACAGAGACGTGTGGGTGACCGAGCAGCGTGGCGACCAGTGGACCGACCTGCCCGTCGAGGTCATCGATGGCCTGGACGCCGGTCAGGACGAGATCGTGCTTGACCGATCCGAGTGCCGAGGCAAAGGCTGCTGCCGCGGTGTGTGAGTCGGGATTCTGCTCGTAGGAACCGACCTTGACCACCCGGTCGGCGCCGCGCGCCAGGCCCGTGGCCAGCAGCTCGTCAACGGCCCCGGCCTCGACCCCGAGGGCCAGGCACGTCACGGTGCCGCCGCTCGCGTCGCGGAGATGCAGTGCCTCCTCGAGCGCGTATTCGTCCCACTCGCTGGCCACGAAGCTCATCCACTCGCGGTCGAGCCCGGTCCCGTCGGCGTCGATCTCCAGCTCCTCCGCCAGATCGGGCACCTGCTTCAACAGAACGACGTAGTCCATGCGACTCCTCGCGCTACCGATGGATGAGGGTGACAGGGCGGCGGGGCCAACTGGTGTCGGCCGGGAACATCAGGCGGCTGGTGGCTGCATTGCCTGGTCGATGAGCTCGATGATGTCGCGAACGACGAGGCGCCCGTCGTTGCCGGTGGACTTGACCGCGTCCTCGAACCGCGACGGCTCGTAGGGGCAGGCTACGGACAGGACGCCGCTGCCGTCCATGCCGACGGTCGCCACGGCCTCCCGGACGCGCCGCTCCGATAGTCGCTCGGACACGTGCTCGGCGACAAACCCGTCGAGCCACATGCCGCCGCCGCCTCCGCCACAGCAATAGCCGTTCGCCTTGGTGTGCGGCATCTCGGCCAGGCGGACACCCGGGATCGCCTCGAGCAGCTTGCGCGGCGCGTCGTACTCACCGTTGTTGCGGCCGAGGTAGCAGGGGTCGTGGTAGGTCACGTCGAGATCGACCGACGACTGGAAGTCGATCTTGTCCACGAACGGAGCGAGGAACTGCGTGTAGTGGAGGACCTCGCCTTCCCAGCCCAGGCGCGGGTACTCGTTCTTGAATGCATTGAAGGCATGTGGGTCCATGACCACGAGCTGCTTGAACTCGTACTTCTGGAAGGCCTTGATGTTCTGCTCGGCCAGGAGCTCGAAGAGGCCGCTCTCCCCCGCCAGGCGGGCAGAGTCTCCGTCGCTCCGCTCCTCCGGCCCGAGGATGGCGAAGTCGATCCCGAGCGCAGTCATGACGCGAGCCATCGCCCGGGCGGCATCCTTGCCCCGGGGGTGGTAGCTGGTGTAGTCAGAGACGTACCAGAGCACGTCCACGGCGCGCCCGATCTGGCTGATGATCGGGACATCGACGCCGGCTTCGGCGATCCAGTCGATCCGCTTGCGCGGCGACTCGCCCATCGGGTTGCCCGATTTCTGAAGGTTCCGGAAGACATCGGACAGCTCATCGGGGACCTTGCCCTGTAGGACCGCCTGCTCCCGGATGGCTGGCATGATCCGGAGCGGGTTGACCTCCTTGGGGCAGACGCGGTAGCAGTTGCCGCAGGTCGTGCACAACCAGAGGTCCGGATCGTCGATCAGGTCGTTGCCGCGAACGACCTTCGCGTTCAGCTTGCGCGGCCCGTAGTCACCGACGTGCTGGACCGGACAGACCGGGACACACTTGCCGCACTGGTAGCAGTCGCGCATTGATTCGCCGCCGTCGAGGGAGGTGATCCAGTCCATCGCCTCGGTCGGGAGCGCCGTGGTCGATCGGTCACTGAACATGCGGTTCCAGTGACCCGAGATGTCGACTCCGTCGACGACCGCGTGCTCCAATTCGTGGATCTGATCCACCTTGAGGATCGGAAGGTCCCTCGACACGCTCAGCCCCCCCGAGCCGGGGAAGCTTGACGCACACCGAGGAGGCGTCGCACCAGGTCAGGCAGCTCCGGAATGACCCGGTTGAACTCCTGGGTCATGCGGAGGCGAGTCACCGTGTAGAGGTAGATCCCGTAGATCGCGGCAAGGTAGACGTCAACGGAGAAGGGGCTGGCACCCATACGCTGGAACCCAAGCTCGCGGGCCGTGGCAATGACCGCGGAGGTCGCGGCGCCGACGCGCAGGTAGACCGACCCGGCGTCCGGTCCGGAGAAGTCGAACTCCTCGACCATGACCAGCGGCAACGACCCGGTCCGCGCTTCCGGATCCCACATCCAGCGGCTCCACATCCAGTAACGCTGGGGATCCCAGAAGTGGAGGAGCTCGCCGGCGAGATCGCGGCGGACCGGCGCCTCGATGGC
>JBDSJV010000050.1:0-5217 GCA_039917225.1 Candidatus Limnocylindrales bacterium | reverse complement strand
ATGCAGAAGGGTCCGGTCCTCCTCGTCACGCCGACGGCCATCCCGCCGGTCGTGGCCGCGGAACTGGTTCGCCTCGCTCCGGCCCGGGTCGTCATCCTCGGCGGCAGCGGCGCCGTATCCGATGCCGTGATGGCCCTGCTTGACTCGATGTTCGGGGCGCTGTGATCAGCGGGCTCAACGGTCGAGCGCGGTCGTCGGTCCTGCGCCTCGGGAGGCTAGACTCGGCCCGATGACAGCAGCGGACGAACGCGCCGAACCGGTATCTGACGGTCTGCTCGGGATTGGAGCGTGGGTCGTCCTGCCGACCTTCAACGAGGCCGAGAACCTGCCGGGCATCGCTGCGGCCATTCTCGCGGCCCTGCCGGGTGCCACGCTGCTGGTGGTCGATGACAACTCCCCCGACGGCACGGGCGTCCTGGCCGACGGTCTCGCCGCAGCCGACCCGCGCGTGCGGGTCCGCCATCGGACGGCGAAACAGGGTCTCGGACGGGCCTATCTCGATGGATTCCGGGTGGCCCTCGACGCCGACGCGCAGGTGATCATCCAGATGGATGCCGACTGGTCCCACGATCCTGACTCGCTGCCGTCCCTCGTTGGGCCCATCACCCGGGGGGACGCCGACCTCGTCGTGGGCAGCCGCTACACCCGCGGCGGACAGGTTCTCGACTGGGGACTCGGACGGCGTCTCGTCTCGCGCGGCGGCAGTCTGTTCTCGCGGGTCGTACTCGGCCTCCGTCCGCACGACCTCACGGGCGGGTTCAAGGCCTGGCGAGCGGCCTCGCTGGCCGCGATCGAATTCGAGGGGATCCACGCCGGCGGATACGTCTTCCAGATCGAGATGACCCATCGGGCGTCGCGAGCCGGAGCCCGCGTGACGGAGGTGCCGGTCACCTTCCGGGATCGGCGCGTGGGCCAGTCCAAGATGTCCCGGCGGATCATCGTCGAGGCGCTGCTGGTGGTCGTCCGCCTCCGGGCCGAGGAACTCCTGGCCGGACTGCGTCGTCGCTGACGCTGGCCTAGCGCTCCCTGATCCCCTGGTCCGGCGGAATGCCCTCCACGATCGCGTACCCGTACGACAGCGCGAGCACCTGGACGTAGGTCTGCCCCGCTGTCAGGGTGATGGGCTCGCCGTCGGGTCCAAAAAGGAGCGTCGGGGCGTCGACCGCGGTCTTCTCCCACGTCCCGCGGATCACCTGCCCATTCGACGAGATGATGGCCTCGCCTGACCCGACGTCCTCCGCCTCGAGTCGCTTCTTGCTGGGATGGCCATCGTTCAGGGCTCCGAACCGCACCCGCAGGATCACCACGTTGCTCGCCGCGACCGGCTGACCGTCAGCCGCGTCCACCTGCTGGGTGGCTGACTTGTCGATGAACCGGGGGTAGGAGTTCGTCGCCGCGTCGTATCGATAGGTGATCGTCTCGTACGGATAGGTGACGACGATCGAGGTGCCAGCCGGGCGCTTCCAGGTCGAGGCAGCCGGCCCGAAGGTCCACGCTGGCGTGATCGGGACGTCTGCGGCCCCGACGATCTTCGCCATCGCCCGAAGGTGCGGTCCATCGGTGTACTCGTTGTGCGGCGCTGTTCGCGTCGTGTCCCGCCACATCTGGGTGCCCTCGAACCGGAACCCGTCGGCGTTGTAGACGAGCTCACCCCGGCCCTTCGATCTGAGGGTCGCGAGGGCGTTCGGCGCGCCACCGACGTGGACGTACAGCGCCTTCCATTCGGAGGCCCATTCGATGAAGTACTGGCGAGCGCTGCGGATCGGGCCAACCTCGCCCGGCACGGTCTCCTGGAAGATCATCATGTAGCGCGGAATGCCGCCCTCGGCCGGAACCTGCCAGACCTGGGATGCGGCGTTGAATCCCGACTGCGGTCGAGCGTCCCGATGGTCATCGACCATGACCGCGACCACGTGCTGCATGGACGCCTGCACGGACACGGGAAGGCCGGTGAGCGGGGCCGGGACGAGGATGGGAGTTGGTGCGGGGGTCGGCGTTGGCGCCGCTGTGGGCGTCAGCACCACGAGGTCCGAAGGCGACGGCAAAGGGCTGCCCGCCAGGCCAGGGGCGAGGGCCGGGTCGTCGCCAGTAGAGGGCCTTGGGCCGCTGCTCACCATCGTCGCGGCGAGGGATCCAGCGCCCACCCCGACGACCGTTGCGAACACCAGGAGGCCACCCAGAATGACCGCTCGCGCGCGGTTGCCGGCAGGGCTGAAACTCGGAATCTTCACCCGGACCTCGTCGAGCGGGCTCTTCGGCCGCGCCGGGCGCAGAATAGCGGAGCGTGCCGAGACTGATGTACCGCGAGGTTCTGACGATGACGAACAACGATTCTGAATCCACCCCGGCTGTTCCGAAGAAGCCCCGTCGGAGTCGGGCGTCCACGAAGGCCGTGAAGCCCACTCCGTCTGCCACACTCGAGCCGGTCCTCCAGCCTGACGAGGCCTCGCCCGGGATCGATGAGGACGGCGCGTGGATCGAAGCGGATGCCGTCGAGGTCCACCAGGGAGCGATCGGGCGGGTCGATGCGACCGACGTGGCCGTGACCCAGGGCGTCATCGGCGCTGCACGCGCGGACCGTGTCTCCGTGGAGATGGGCGCCCTCGGAGCGGCGCTCGGTGGGGAGGTCAGCGTCTCCCAGGGTGCCGTGGGCACGATTCTCGCTCGTGAGTTTCGCGTGGAGCAGGCATTCGTCCGCACACTGGTCGCCCAGGAGGTCTCGATCCACCGGCCATCGGCGGTCCTGTTCCTCCTGGCCCAGAAGGTTTCGGGCGAGGTCAAGGTGCTCCTCGACTGGCGCGGCGCGCTCGCGTTCGGGGCTGCCTTCGGGATCCTGTCGGGCCTTATCGGTCGGGGCCGGCGAAAGTCCTGAGCGTGCCCTTCGATATACTTCACCGCGAGCCCCGGACGACCGCGCCGGGACGATCCATCGATGTCGCGCTGCCCTCGCGCGCGGCTCGGAGCCGCAGCAGGAGCCACGAAACACCTTGGTGATCGACGCGACCGCGCGGGTCCATCCAACCGCCGATCTGGAAGACGACGTGGTCGTCGGCGCCGGCACGAGCATCTGGCATCGAGCCCAGATCCGGGCCGGGGCAAGGATCGGAGCTGAGTGCGTCATCGGGCGGGACGTATTCATCGACGAGGGCGTCCAGATCGACGATCGAGTGAAGATCCAGAATGGGGCACTCGTCTTTCACGGCGTCACGGTGGAGAGTGGCGTCTTCATTGGGCCCGGCGCCATCCTCACCAACGACCGCTATCCGCGGGCGATCACCCCGTCCGGCGAACTCGCCCGGGCCGACGACTGGGTCGTCAGCCCGATCGTCCTGCGACACGGCTCATCGATCGGGGCCGGCGCGGTAGTCGTCGCGGGTACGGAGGTCGGGAGTTTCGCGACCGTCGGCGCCGGCGCGATCGTGACCCGCAACGTGCCGGGTCATGCGCTCGTGGCCGGAAGCCCGGCTCGTCGGATCGGCTGGGTCTGCGCCTGCGGTTTGCGTCTCCTCGACGCTGACGGGGAACCAGCACAGGCAAAGCCGCCGCCCTATGCCATGCATCCCGAAATGCACTGCGGCACCTGTGGCCGTGTCTACCTGTTTCATCCAGACGCCGATGCGCTCGAGGAGCGCCCGCGACCTGCCCAGGGAGTACCAGCATGATTCCAATTGCTCGCCCGGATCTCGGACAGGAGGAGATCGACGCCGTCGCGGACGTGATCCGGTCCGGGATCATCGCCGCGGGACCCCGCGTCCGCGAACTCGAGGCGGCCTGGGCCGAGTACTGCGGGGTGCGCCACACGATCGCCGTCGCCAACGGGACACTCGGCCTGATGGCGATCCTGGATCAGCTGGGGATCGGGCCGGGCGACGAGGTCATCACGGTCAGCCACACCTTCGCGGCCACCGCCAACGCCATCCTGTCGACGGGCGCCGTGCCCGTCTTCGTCGATATCGAGCGGGACACCTACCTAATCGACGCAAAGCGGATCGAGGCGGCCATCACCGCACGAACCCGGGCGATCATGCCGGTCCACCTGTTCGGCCTGGTGGCGGATATGGACATGATCGGCGCCATCGCCGACCGGCACGGACTCGCGGTCGTCGAGGATGCCTGCCAGGCACATGGCGCCACGTTCCGTGGCCGGCGGGCCGGGAGCTTCGGGCACGGGGCGTTCAGCCTGTACGCCACCAAGAACATGACGACGGCCGAGGGTGGCTTCATCACCACCAACGACGATGTGCTGGCCGACCGACTGCGGCTGTACCGAAACCAGGGGATGCGGACGCGCTACCAGTTCGAGATGCTCGGCTACAACTACCGGATGACCGACATCAACGCCGCCATCGGCCTGGTGCAGCTGTCCAAGCTGGACCGCAACACGGCCCGTCGACAGGCGATCGCCGCGGCGTATGACGAGGGCTTCGCGGACCTGCCCGTGAAGACGCCCGCCGTTCCGGACGGACGGACGCACGTCTACCACCAGTACACCCTGGATGTGGGTCCGGAGCGGGATGCGATCATCGAGGCGATCAAGGCCGGTGGCGTCGGGGCGGACATCTACTACCCCATTCCGGTCCATCGCCAGCCCTACATCCAGGAACGCGGCCTGCATGCCGACCTGCCGTTCACCGATCACGCGGCGGAGCGGACGATCGCCCTGCCGATGTACCCGGGCATGACGCCCGAGGATCAGGCCACAGTGATCGGGGTCGTGCGGGCCGCCGTGCTCGATCGAGCCGGGGTGGGCGCCTCCGCATGAGGGGCATCGCGTGACGGCAACGTGGCGCCCTGCCGGCGATCGAGAGATCCGGGTCGGGCTGGCCGGCCTCGGCTCGATGGGCCGGAACCACCTGCGGGTCATCAGCAGCCGGCCCAATGTCCGGCTGGCAGCCGTCGCCGATCCGGACGCCGCCGCACTGGATGCGGCCGCGGGGCAGACCGGCGCCTCGAGTTTCAGCGAACCGCTCGCCATGATCGCCGAGGCGGAACTGGATGCCGTCGTCATCGCCGCGCCGACGACCACGCACCTGCCTCTCGCGCTGGCAGCCATCGAACGGGGCATCGCCGTGCTCGTGGAGAAGCCGCTGGCGCCGACGGTGGACGAGGCGCTCCGGATCACGGCTGCCTCGCGGGCGACCGGCGTGCCGGTCCAGGTCGGGCACGTCGAACGGTTCAATCCTGCGGTCCGTGAGCTCGGGCGTCTCCTCGGAGAAG
>JBDSJV010000049.1:0-2736 GCA_039917225.1 Candidatus Limnocylindrales bacterium | reverse complement strand
CGTCCGTGCCGGGCTCGCCGCGGCTTGCCGGTGCCGTGCTGGTGGCACCAGCAAACCCGGCGTTGTCGATGGGATAAGGACCGCTGCGCGATGTCCGCCGTGCTCGAAGCGCCCGGCCGCGAGCGTGACGCGGCCCATCTGGACCGGCTTCGGGCCATCTGGACCGGCCTCGGCCCCGGCTTCGGTCCCGACTACCCCCGGGTTTGATGGTGGGAGCACCACGGAGGGCCACAGGAGTTGTCGCACGGAACGGCCGCTGATCGAGCGGGCCCAAGTCACAGGGCCTCGAGGCGCCGCTGCGGGACCCGGATCTGGTCGATGACCAATTCCGGTACGTGGTCCCTCTGCCGCGCGCGAGCCGCGTCCAAAATCTCGCGGTGCTCGGCGATCGATCGGTCGAGACTCCCGCGCAGGACCACGGAGGGTTCTCGGCTGGAGAGATCGTTGACTGCCAGTCAATCGGCAGGGCGACGGCCGAGTGCCGCGCCCATCGCTATGCACGTCAGGGTGGTTGCACAACCGGAGTTCGGGCCGTAGACTGCCGGCACCGTGCGAACCTCGAATGGTCTGGATCGCCGCCGTGTCGCCGTCGTTGTGACGAGCGATGGCCGCCGCGTTCACATGCCCATCGATGACGGTTCGCTCGAGGTAGCCCTCCTCTCCCTTATTCGCTCGCTCCTGGTCGGCCTTGAGAGCCTTGTAGGCCTCATTACCGGCTCCAGGCGGGAGAACCGAGGAACGCGGAGGGACGGGCGCTCGTAGCGCAGGCAACCACCGAAGACCAACGGGACCCTCGCCGGGTGGCGAGGGTTTTGTCATTTCTCCGGCATGACACGGCGGCCACCGGGCCATCTTGGAGTTCCGGAACAGGGAAGGGCCAGGACCGATGACGATGACGAAGGGAGGCTCGGCAAAGCCGCCGAGTTCTGGAGCGGACGCGAAGTCCGGCGGCGCCAGGGCCGGCGGCGCGACAACGCCCGGGGGCGCGACAACGTCGGCCGCGCCCGCCGCGGGCCTCGCGCCGGCCACGCCAGCCGCGCCAAAACCCGCGACGCCCGCCAATCCGCCCAGATCCCGCCGAAGCCACGTGCCGGCGGCGGGCTCGGAGCATGCGGCCGCCGTCGAGAAGGCGCAGCGCGAGATGCTCCACGAGGGTCCGTCGAGCGCGTCGATGCCCGTCGCCGCAACCGCCAGCGAGCGCGCACCTCGGGCCAGGATCGGCGCGGATGTCGTGTGCGAGGCAATCCTCCGCCAGGGCGTCGACGTCCTGTTCAGCTATCCCGGCGGCGTGATCCTCCCGCTGTACGACGTCCTTGGGGATCACCCCGAGCTGCGCCATATCCTCGTGCGGCACGAGCAGGGCGGTGCCCACGCGGCGGACGGATACGCCCGCGTGACCGGCAAGGTCGGGGTCTGCATGGGCACGTCCGGCCCGGGCGCCACGAATCTCGTGACGGGCATTGGCACCGCGCTCCTGGACTCCATCCCGATGGTCGCGATCACCGGCAACGTGCCTGCGGCGCTGATCGGCAAGGACGCCTTCCAGGAGATCGACATCAACGGCATCACCCTGCCGATGACCAAGCACAACTACCTGGTCCGCGACGCCGATGAGCTGCCGCGGGTCCTGGCCGAAGCGTTCCACATCGCGCGCACCGGACGACCCGGGCCGGTCCACGTCGACATCACCAAGGACGCGCTCCAGCAGGAGACGAGCGTCGAGCATCCGACCGAAGCTGAGGTGATCGCCGGGCTCCCTGGGTTCCGCCCGAACATGGACGGCAACTATCGCCAGCTGAAGACCGCCGCGGCCGAGATCGCGCAGGCCAAGCGGCCGGTCATCCTGGCCGGCCACGGGATCCTCCATGCCGGCGCGGAAGCGGAGCTGCTCGCGTTCGCCGAGAAGACGAGCATCCCGGTCGCCTGGACCCTGCTCGGGATCGGGGTGATGGACGAGGACCATCCGCTGGCCTATGGATTCATGGGCATGCACGGCTGGAAACACGTCAACCGCGCGATCCAGTCGGCCGATCTCCTCATTGCGATTGGCATGCGGTTTGACGATCGCGTGACGGGCAACGTCCGGACGTATGCCCCATATGCGCGCATCATCCACGTCGACATTGACCCGGCCGAGATCGGCAAGAACGTCGCCGTCGAGGTCCCGATCGTGGGTGACGCCAAACGCGTTCTCAAGGCGCTGGCCCCGATGGTCGCCGAGACACCCCGCGCGGAACGAGCCACGTACCTGGACGAGCTGGCGGAGTGGAAGAAGGACTCCGTCGCATCGTCCTGGCATGGCTCCGGCGCCTGGCGCGATGGCCTCCTGTCGGCCGATTACGTCGTCCAGCGGATCGGCGAACTGACCGATCACGAGGCGATCTACGTCGCCGATGTCGGCCAGAACCAGATGTGGCTGGCCCGCTACGCCGGGTTCCGCCACCCGAACACCCACGTCAGCTCGGGTGGCCTGGGGACGATGGGCTACAGCATGCCGGCGGCCATGGGTGCCGCCCTCGGGGTCCCGGAGCGCGAGGTCTGGGCGATCGCCGGTGACGGCGGCTTCCAGATGACCAGCCAGGAGCTGATGACCCTGGTCCAGGACCGGATCCCGGTCAAGATCGCCGTGATGGACAACAAGAAGCTCGGCATGATCCGCCAGTGGCAGGAGATCATCTACGGCGGGAACTACCACTCGTCGCACCTCCTCGGCCCGGATTTCCTCAAGCTCGCCGA
>JBDSJV010000048.1:0-3636 GCA_039917225.1 Candidatus Limnocylindrales bacterium | reverse complement strand
GCAGTGGCGGGAGTGGTCCGGCTACTACGCGTCGTCGGTCTACGCGGACGCGCACGACATCGAGTACAACGCCGTCCGCGAAGCCGTGGCGATGTTCGACGTCTCGCCGCTCTACAAGTACCGCGTGACGGGCCCCGACGCCATGCGATTGGTCGATCGCGTGATCACCCGCGATGCCACCAGGCTGAAGGTCGGGCAGGTTTACTACACGCCCTGGTGCGACGAGCACGGCAAGGTCATTGACGACGGCACGGTCCATCGACTTTCCGAGACCGAGTACCGCTGGACGGCGGCCGATCCGCAGTACCGCTGGCTGTCCCTCAACGCCCGCGGCCTCGATATCCACGTCGAAGACGAGAGCGAGGCGATCGCCGCGGTCGCCCTCCAGGGCCCGTTCGCGAGGGCGGTCCTCGAGGCCGCCACGGGCGAGTCATTCGAGGATCTCCGCTACTTCCGACGACGGGCCTCGAGCCTGGCCGGCATCGAGGTCGATGTCTCGCGGACGGGCTACACCGGCGACCTCGGGTACGAGGTCTGGATCCCAGCCCGGCGCGCGGCGAAGGCCTGGGATGCCCTGATGGAAGCCGGCGCCGGATACGGGATCCGGCCGGCCGGGATGCTGGCGCTCGACGTCGTCCGGCTCGAGGCCGGACTGATCCTGCTCGAGGTGGACTACACCTCGGCTCGCCACGCCCTCAATCCCGAGCAGAACTACTCGCCCTACGAGATCGGGCTGGGCAAGCTGGTGGATCTCGGCAAGGCCGATTACGTCGGCAAGCTCGCCCTGGCTCGCGAGGCCGCGTCGGGGGGTACGAAGCGCCGGCTCGTCGGCGTCAAACTCGACTGGTATGGGATCGAGGGGCTCTACTCGGCCCGGGATCTTCCCCCGGCGATCTCGGCGTCAGTCAGCCGGGCATCCGTGCCGGTATTCGCGCCGGGCGGCGGGACGACACAGATCGGAAAGGTCACCAGCCTCGGCTGGAGCCCCATCCTGAAGCAGGCGATCGGTCTCGCGTCAGTTCCTTCGACCTACGAAGCGCCTGGCTCGAGGCTCCAGGTCGAGTGGACCGTCGAGGGGCGTCGCGGGCGGGTGGATGCGACGGTCGTCCCGCTGCCGTTCCTCGATCTGCCGCGCAAGCGAGCCTGAGCCACACGCTCATCGGCTGATGCGTCCGGATGCGCGCAGCGTCTGGCTTCAGGCGTCGAGGAGCCGAAGCACCTCGCCGAGTGGTTCGAACGCAGCCTCGCTGGCCGGCCAGGGCATCATCTCGACGCGCGTGAACCCCATGGATCCGAGCTCACGAACCGTGTCCGCAATCTGTTCCGCGGTGCCTGAGAGGGGGATGCCCAGCCCGTCCGCCTCGGCTATGCCGTCGCCAAGCGTATCGACGAACACCCCGACGGAGCGACCGATCGACGAGGGGTCGCGACCGATCGAGGCACACGCCTCGTCGAGGATGCGAAGGTAATCAGCGAACGCCTCCGGCTGGCTGCTCTCGGTGGCGTAACAGCTCCAGATATCGGCATGGCGCGCCGCAAGTCCGATGGTCCGCGGTCCATGTCCGCCGAGCATGATCGGGATACCCCCTGGCCGGGGACCTCGAGGTCGCATTTCGACCGATGCCCGATGGTACGGACCGTCGTGCTCGACGCGACCTTCGCGCAGGAGTGGCACCAGGACCTGC
This sequence comes from Candidatus Limnocylindrales bacterium, assembly GCA_039917225.1. Taxonomy (GTDB): domain Bacteria; phylum Chloroflexota; class Limnocylindria; order Limnocylindrales; family CSP1-4; genus UBA5189. The sequence continues at coordinate 1,951 of JBDSJV010000048.1, read as the reverse complement.
AGCGCATCCTCGTAGCGACCGATCGTCTTGTCCTCCGAGTAGCCGAACATCCGGCCCTGCTTGCCCGCATGCCCGGACCCGTAGCCGAGGATGAACCGGCCGTTGCTGATCTCGTCGATCGTCTCGACGATCTTCGCGGAGAGGGCGGGGTTGCGATGGAGCGCCGAGAGGACCCAGGTTCCGATCCCGATCCGGCTCGTGCTGGCGGCGAGGGCGCTGGCCATGGCCACGCACTCCCACCAGCCGCGGGGCCCGGGCCAGTCGGGGTCACTCCAGAGGAGCTCGTCGGCCAGCCAGACGGTATCGAAACCGAGCTTCTCGGCGGCGATGGCGCTGTCGCGGATCTCCGTCCATCGCTGGGCAACGCCGGTCTGAGGCGCCTCCACCATAGAGAGAACGAGCCCGAGCTGGATGGATCGCATGGCATTTCCTCGTTCTGGCGGCTTCGCCCCATCCTACCCGCGGACGGTCGCGCGGCGGTGCTCTCAGGTCCGGATTCGCAGGCCAGCTGGATCGTACGGGGGGCGGAGATGCGGGGCTGCCGCGAAACGGACGGTGGCGACCTCCAGCTCGTAGCGGCTGCCGAGGAGCGCCTCTCTGGACTGGTCGCCGCCGGCAACCCAGCCAAGGCCGATCGATCGACCGATCGTGTGACCGAACATCCCGGATGTGATCTTGCCGACGAGTCGCCCGTCGCGCCAGATCGGTTCGTTGTGATACAGGAGTGGATCCGGGTCATCGAGGACGAATGCCACCAGGCGTCTGGTCACGCCCGCATCCCGCTGGCGAAGCAGCGCCTCGCGCCCCGTGAATCCGCCCGGCTTGCCCCAGGCAACGGCGAAGCCGAGGCCGGCCTCGAGGGGCGTGTCCTCGTCGGTGATGTCGTGGCCCCAGTGCCGATAGGCCTTCTCGATCCTGAGCGAATTCAGGGCGTGGTAGCCGACGTGCCGCAGATCGATCGCCGCGCCCGCCTCCACGAGGACGTCGTACACGTGGAGCGCGAACTCACTCGGGATGAGCAGCTCCCAGCCGAGTTCCCCGAGGTAGGTGATCCGGGTGGCACGAACCCGCGCATATCCGATGTCGATCTCGCGCGACGTCCCGAATGGAAAGGCCTCATTGGAGAGATCGGCGCTGCTTACGAGCCCGAGGAGCTCACGAGACCGCGGGCCCTGGACGTTGATGGTGGCCCAGGCCGAGGTCACGTCCGTCACGGCGGCCCGCGCCCGGGGGCCGATCGCCCGACGGAGCGTCGCCAGATCGCGGGCCTGGGTTGCTCCGGCGGTGAGGACGAGGAACTCCGTGTCCGAGACCCGCGTGACGGTCACGTCGGCCTCGATCCCGCCGCGCTCGTTCAGCCACTGGGTGTAGACGACCCGGCCGACTGCACTGGCGACATCGTTGGCGCAGAGCTGCTGGAGGATGGATTCCGCGTCCCGCCCCTGGACGAGGTACTTCCCGAACGAGGTCTGGTCCAGCAGACCGACCCCCTCGCGGACCGCACGATGCTCCTCGGCGGAATACGGGAACCAGTTCTGGCGACCGTAGGAGTACTCGTAGCGCGGCTCGACACCGGGCGGCGCATACCAGTTCGGCCGCTCCCAGCCGGCGACCTCGCCGAAGCACGCACCGACGGCGGCCACGCGATCGTGGAGCGGCGAGCGTCGCACGCCGCGGGCGGTCTCGACCTGGCGGAACGGCCAGTGCATGTCGTAGAGGAGGCCAAGGACCTCGGTCGTCCGATCGTGGAGATAGCGCCGGTTGCCCTGCCAGGGCATGAACCGTCGAATGTCCACCTCGGACAGATCCATCGGTGGATGACCGTCCACGATCCAGTCGGCCAGTGCCCGGCCGGCTCCGCCACCGGACTGGAAACCCACCGAGTTGAACCCCGCCGCCACGAAGTAGCCGGACAACTCGGGTGCCTCGCCGAGGATGTAGCGATCGTCGG
>JBDSJV010000047.1:0-7716 GCA_039917225.1 Candidatus Limnocylindrales bacterium | reverse complement strand
TGTCGCGATCGCCCGAGCGGGTGATGAGACCACGACACCCGGGCTCGGGCAGACATGATGAGCCGCTTCTTCGTCCCGATCGTATTCGTCGCCATGATCAGCGGGCTCGCTGTCGGCCTGATCGGCGGCGTCGTGGCCCGCAGCCCGGAGACGCACGCCAACGTGCGGCCGCAGGGCTACGATCGGACGCCGATCGGCTACGTGGGTGAGGAGATCCCATTCGAGGGCATGGGCCTGGCCGATCCAGGGCTCGTGACCACCTCCGATCTGGTCACGCGCGGCCAACTTCTCTTCGTGAACTACGGCTGCGCCGCGTGCCACGGCCTCGCCAGCCAGGGGGGAGTCGTCGGTCCCGACCTCGACCCCGGCGAGCTGTCGCCCTCGGAGTTCCGGCGCGACGTTCGGTCCGGTCCGAAGGGAATGCCAGCCTTTGTCGAAAGGATCCTTGACGATGACGATCTCGATTCGATCTTCGCCTTCCTCAGGGCGATCCGACAGGGCGTTTCCACGACGTCCGGCGGAATCCACATTGGCCCCCTAGCCACATCGGCTCCATAGCCACATTGGCTCCATAGCGCAAGGAGGATGGGATGAACACACTGCGAACCAGGCTTCTGACCGCACTCGCGGTCACCGGCCTCATCGTCACGGCCTGCAGCGGCGCAGCCACGCCGACGCCGACCACAGCACCGACCACCGCACCGACCACCGCACCGACCACCGCACCGAGTCCGAGTGAAGAACCTGGCCACGTCGAAGGTGCGATCGCCTTCGACGCCGCCTCCGCGACGATCACCGTCGATGGCGACGCATCCGACTGGAGTGACATCAAGGGCGTGACGGTCGAGCTGGAGCAGCTCCGCCTCGCCAATCTTTCTCCGGCGGACGCGGCCGAGATCAAGTTCGGGCCCCTCGACCCGATCGACGTGACGCTCAAGGTGGCCAATGACGGGAAGAACGTGTACGTCCTATTCGAGGTGCCGGGCGATTTCGTGTATGACCCCGCCGACCACAACCTGTCGGCCTCCGTGGCCGTGATGTTCCGGATCGATGAGCCGGCCGCGCCGCACATGGGCGCCGAGGAGCCGGAGATCGACAAGAGTCTCGGCATGGTCGACATCTGGCACTGGGAGCTCGATTGCGCTCCAGGTGCCGTCTCAGGCGGCAAGGGCGTAGCCGGCGGCGACGATCCCGCCTGCAATCTGGACGACGAGTACTCCACCACGCCGGAGGTCCGCGAGGACGACGGCGGGGGCGACGTTGCGAACGCCGCCGGCGAGAACAGCCTGACCGGAGTCTGGGAGCACACTGGGCGCGCGTCCGGCGCCGGCGCAGGCGGCTCCTGGATCTTCGAGTTCTCCCGGCCGCTCCAGACCGACGATCCCCAGGATGCCCAACTCGCCAGCGGCAGCACCGCGTACATCGCGCTCGCCTTCTTCGACCCGACCGAGAGCCCCGAGGGCTGGACCGACGCCGGGCACCTCCAGAGCGCCTACAGCGGCTGGATTGAGGTGACCCTGAGGTGACCCTGCCCCGCCGGGTTCAGCGGCGAAGTTCGACCGGGCAATCGAGGACGCGTTCAGGAATGGCGAGCGCGGCGTCACAGGCCGCGCTCACCTGGGAACGGACCCTCGAAGCGGAACCCGTACCGCACTTCAACGTCCTCCAGTTCGGGATGGCGCCATGATCGAGACCGGCGTCCTCGCGCGGCTGTCGACACTCGCGACGCCGTTCCGCGTCTAGGATGGCCGGCCGATGACGCAACCGGCGGAAACCGTCCAGGTCCGCGGGCTTGCCTCGCGCACGGCGGTCGTCGAGGCGGATCACGCAGGCCGTGCGGCAGCGCGAGGGATCTTCGAGACACTCTGGGGCCTGCTCACGTCGATGCGGTTCTCCCTGTTCGTGATCCTCGCTATGGCGGTCCTCGGCCTCGTCGGGACGCTCGTCATCCAGGTCCCGGCCAGCATCGAGAGCGATGCCGCGGCGAAGGCCGACTGGCTCGCCGGCGTCCGGCCGCGGTTCGGCGGCTGGACCGACGTCCTCGACCGCCTCCAGCTCTTCGCCGTATTCGGGTCGATCTGGTTCCGGGGCCTCACGGCCTTCCTGACGATCAGCCTCATCGCGTGCATGATCCAGCGGGCGCCCGGCCTCTGGCGTACGGCCACCAAGCCGCGCGTGACCGTCAGCGATGGGTTCTTCGCCCATGCGCGGGAGCGCGACGCGATCGTCGTTCGAGGCGAAGCGGCGGACCTCACCGGCCGGATCGCCGGTGTCCTTCGGAAGCACCACTACCGCGTGCTCGTGGAGGAGGCCCTCGCGGTCAACCTCTACGGGGATCGCTTCCGTTGGGCGCCGTTCGGGTCGCTCATCGGCCACCTGAGCATCGTCGTCATTCTTGCCGGGGTCATCGTCGGCTCGCTCTTCGGCTTCCGGGACAACAGCTTCATGATCGCCGAAGGCTCCACCCTGAGCGTCCCGACCGGCGAGGGGCTGAGCATCGCCCTCATCTCGTTTGAGGACGCCTACTACACGGACTCGGGCGCGCCGTCCGATTTCGCGAGCGAGCTCGTCCTGGTCAAGGCCGGGAGGGAGATCTTCCGTCACACGGCTCGGGTGAACGATCCGCTGCGCTACGGCGACCTGTCCGTCTACCAGTCGTTCTACGGTCCCGCGGCATTCATGAGCGTTGCCGACACGGACGGCAGGGTGCTCTACTCGGACGGCGTGCCGCTCGCCTGGGTGACAAAGGACGACGGCCGCCGGGTCGGGATGTTCACGATCCCCTCGAAGGACATCGTGGCGTGGGTCGTCGGCACGTGGGGCGGCGGTGACCCGCTCGTGAAGCCCGGCCAGATGCGCGTGGAGACGTACCGCGCCAGCACAGGCGATCCCATCGAACAACTGACCATCGACCAGGGCGTCGCCACGGCCGTGTCCGGCCTCAGGTTCACGTTCGGTCGGGAAATCCAGTACACGGGTCTGTCCGTGTCGCGAGACCCTGGGACGATCCTCGTCTGGATCGGCTCGCTCCTGCTCATCGCCGGCTTCGCGGTCGGCTTCACCTTTCCTCGCCGGCGCATCTGGGGCCGTCTCGTGATGCGCCCAGACGGCGTGGGGACGCTCTCGGTCGCATCCCCTGGTTACACCACCCACTTCGCGGACCGTGCGTTCACCGACCTCGTCACCGACCTTCGGGCGGCGTGCGTCGTCGCAACCGCATCCTGAGGATTGGTCATGGAGAAGATGTCGTCCTACTCCTTCGTCGCGGCGATCATCGCCGTCAGCATGGCCTTCGTGCTCTACCTCGCGCTCACCCTGTCCGGGCTACGCGCGCTGCGGATGCGGACGGCCGGCACGGTGGGCGGGACCCGGACGCTCGGCCTGGTCATCGGGCCACGAACGGCCACCCTTGGGCGCTACGGCTCAATCCTGGGCTGGCTCGGCTTCGCGTTCCTGACGGCCTGGCTCGCATTCCGGACGATCGCGACCGGCCATGGCCCGTTCGCGAACATGTACGAGTTCTCGGTCGCGTTCGCGTGGGGCATCCTCGGCGCGTACTACTGGTTCGAGCGGTGCTACAACCAGCGGATCCTGGGCCTCCTTGTCCTGCCGCTCGCCCTGGGCATGTTGATCCATGCGGCCACCATCCCGGCAACAATCGAGCCGCTCGTTCCGGCCCTCCAGAACAACCTTCTGCTCACCGTCCACGTCGCGGTCGCGATCGTCGCGTACGGTTCATTCTCGATCGCTTTCGGGGCGGCGCTGCTCTTCCTCATCCAGCCGACCGGCGGCCGGTGGGGCCTGCCGAAGCCGAACGTCCTCGACGAGATCGCGTACAAGGCGGTCGTCATCGGCTTCCCGTTCCTGGCCGCCACCCTCGTCCTCGGGGCGATCTGGGCGGACGTGGCCTGGGGCAGCTACTGGAGCTGGGACCCGAAGGAAACGGCCTCGCTCGTCACGTGGCTTATCTACGCAGCCTACCTGCACGCCCGCGCCGTCCGCGGTTGGGCGGGCCGCCGGGCCGCGACCCTGCTCCTCATCGGCTTCGCAGCGACCCTGTTCACCTACTTCGGGAACTACTTCTTCGGCGGGCTCCACAGCTACGCTGGCCTAGGCTGAGCGGGCCGGACCACGAGCGGGAGGGAAGGCATGGAGACGACACGGAACGCTCGCCAGGGGCTGCGTGCCCCGGGCGCCGAGCGGCTCCGAACGCTGGCGATCATGCTCGCCGTGGGAGCCGCGATCGCCGGCGCGACGTACCTCCTCGATCGGTCCGGCGCAACGGGGTTCACGGCCGTCGAGCTGACCGGCGACCCGTCAGGCCCGCGACCGCTCATTGGCGGCGCGCCGCCGGACTTCTCGGCGACGACCGTGACCGGCGAGGCCTTCCGGCTCGCCGACCTCAGCGGCCAGCCCATCTGGCTGACGTACGGAGCGAGCTGGTGTGCCGACTGCAGGGCCGAGGCAGCTGACATGCAGGCGACGTACGAGCGCTATGGCCCGGCCGGCCTGGTCGTGGTGAGCATCTGGATCGAGGAGGGCGACGAGGAGGTCAGGGACTACGCGGCGCGCGTGGGGCTGGACATCACGATGATCGCCGATCCGAGCACGGCGCTGGCCAGCAACTATCGTGTCTACGGGCTGCCGACCCACTTCTTCATCGGGACCGACGGAACGATCCGCGTGATCCGCGTGGGCGGGCTCCGACCGGAGGAGATGGACCGCCTCGCCGGGTCGATCGTGCGGTAGGGCGGCCCGTGTGGACGTCGACTTCCTGGCGCGGTCGCTCTCAGGCGCACTGCCACCTGCTGGCCCCCGGATCCGCGTCCGGAGAGGGCGCCCGCGCCGCTGGGGCGAGCGCGACACGTGAGATGACCCTGGTCAGGTCGAGCTGGCCACGCGCTGGTCGCTCGCTGCTGGATTGCCGTCGTCGGGCTCGAGCGTGATCCCGATTCGCGGATAGCGCGAGGTGTCCGCCGCCGACACAAACGTCAGTCGGATCGGCGATCCATCGGAGCGGAAGGTACCCGCGCTGACCCGGCCGTAATCGCCCACGAGCCACAGCTCGTAGAAGTCGGCGGGGCTGGTCGCGGGTAGACCTGTCATCGACAGCGTCACGTTGACGGTGCCGTCGGGGCGCCGGGCAAGCTGGGCGGTGCCATTCGCGGTCGGCGCGAGGGCGCTGCCGGTCAGGGCCAGGCTTGGTGGCCGCGTCGCCGGGACTCCGACCAGGACGACGACCGCCAGCGCCGCGCCGAGGACCGCACCGGTCGCCCCCCACGCCAGCCTGCCGCGCCGCGCAGTGAACCAACCCGCCCAGGGGAGGGCACGAATACGCGGTCCCGCCGCTGCGGCGGCAGGACTCGATCCGCGCACGGCTGCCGCTACCCGCTCGCGCAGGTGCGAGGGCGGCACCGCGTCGAGCGGCAGCACGCGAGCCGCCGCGATCATCCTTGCCGAGGCGCCCGACAGGCGGCGCCACTCATCAGTGCAGATCGCGCAGTCGGCCAGGTGGCTCGCCAGCTCGGGATCGGGCGGTCGTCGTTCGACCACGACCGCAGCAACGCGGGCCCCCCAGTCGGCATGCTCCGAAGCCCCGGTCACCGGACTCGTCCTGATCCAAGGCCGGCAGGGGGGTCGCTCGTCACCCCGTCCCTCGCTCTGCCGACGCCTGGTTCGAGGACGGCGGCCATCGCGCGGAGGGCGTGGAAAGTCCGGCTCTTGACCGTGCCCAGCGGGATACCGAGGGCGTCGCTGATCTGGGACTGAGAGAGGTCATGGCGATAGGCCATCACCAGGACCTCGCGCTGCGCCGGCGGCAGGTGTTCGAGGGCGACCGCGACATCCCAGGCGCCGGCCAGCTCGGTGAAGCCCCCGTCGAGCTCCCGGTCGGACGCCGCATCGAGCGGTACGGTCGCATGCCGGGCGTGGACCCGCCAGCGATCCGTCGCGATGTGGCGGGCGATCCCGAACAGCCACGTGGCCACTCGACCCCGAGCAGGGTCGAACCGATCAGCCTGGCGCCAGGCCCGGACGAGGGTCTCCTGCACGAGTTCCTCTGCCTCCCCGACGTCACCCAGCCAGCGCAGCCCGACGGCATACAGCGGGCGGGCCATCCGATCGTAGAGCGCGTCGAAGGCCGCCGTGTCGCCGCCGGCGATCGCGACGACGAGCTCGGCTTCCTGGGCGCGGTCATCCATCACCCATCCCTTCGGTCGCGGATGGCTGATCGGTTCTCCGTCGGCCAGACCGATCTTTCCAGACCGAGTGAACCGATCGGCGGTCTCGACCCGAAGCGTCCCGTATCAACCCCCATCACGAGGAGTATCGGACCCATGCGCAAACTCATCCTGTTCGGCGCCATCGCGCTCGCGTTGACCCTGCCCGGCGCGACGCTCGCCGCGCACGAGTCGAGCAACAAGCTTGCCTTCGCTGCGGTAGCCGGCTCGCCCTCACCCGACGGGTCCGGCAACGGCGTCATCAACTACATCAAGGGCATCAGTGCAGATGAGCCCGACACGGCCTGGAGCTCGGCCTTCCGATTCAACGACCTGGCAGCGGATGCGACGTACACGGTCGTCGTTCGCGGTCAGTTTGCGGACCCGACTGTCTTCTCCGCGATCTGCACGTTCACGACAAACGGTGCCGGAATCGGCACCTGCAACAGCCGGTTCACCGGTCTCCGGCGTCTCGCGATCGCCCAACTCCGACTCGGCGGGGTCGGTGGAACTCCCGTACTCCAGGCGACCCGTCAGGCGGTCCTGCCAGGCGGCCCAGGCTCGATCACGAGCGACGGCGGCTGCCGCGAGTCCGATTCGGCGGGCGCCATCTGCGACGCACCCGGTCGTAACTAGCTCTAGTTCCCAACCTAGGGGCGAACGTCACGCCGCGAGCGGGCCGTCGGGCCCGGACGGGGCGAGCGCGAGACACGAGATCACGAAAAACCCGTTGGTCTAGACTGCGAGACATTGGAAGTGCGCGACGCACAGGCCAGGCACGCCGATTCAGCGGCCTGTGCCTCATGGATGGGATCATTGGAGGCTGAGCCACATGAAGAACCACATCAACGGTGTTGGGCGTTTCGCCGTGATCGGCGTGCTCGCCGCGCTTGTCTTTGGGGCCTGCGGCTCATCGGGGCCTAGTGCCGCGCCGGATCTGCTCGCCAACGTGAAGGCTGCCGGCAAGATCGTCATGTCAACCGATCCGGAGTATCCGCCGCAGTCGGCGATCACACCGACCGGCGCCTACGAGGGCTTCGACATCGACGTCGGAACCGAGATCGCCAAGCGGCTCGGTGTCGACATCACGTTCGAGACGCCCGCCTGGGAGGCCCTCACAGCCGGCTCGTGGAGCGGACGATGGGACTTCAGCGTCGGATCCATGACGATCACCAGCGACCGCCAGAAGGTGCTTGATTTCACGAACCCGTATTACTTCACACCCGCCCAGATGGCCGTGCTCCCGGACTCCGGCATCACGACCCTTGACGGGCTGGCCGGAAAGGTCGTCTGTGTTGGCCAGGGCACAACGTACCTGCAGTGGCTGGATGGCACGCTCGACTTCGGGACCGAGAGCCCGCAGACCAAGCCGCCGGCCGGAGCCACGGCGACCACGCTGGCGTCGGACCGCAACTGCGCCGAAGCATGGGGCGCGGGTCGACGGGACTTCGACGGCTGGTTGAGCTCCTCGACAACCGTTGTCGGAGCTGTTCAGGCT
>JBDSJV010000046.1:0-7085 GCA_039917225.1 Candidatus Limnocylindrales bacterium | reverse complement strand
GGACGCGGTCACGAACGCAACGGTACCGCGTCCGCGGCCATCTTCGTAACGGAATCGCCGGCATCCGGACGCACTGCATGCCGTAACGTTCCCGGGACGATGCGTCCCCATGCTGCTCACGTGATCGCCTCCGCGCCCCATCCCGTGCCACGTCCGCTCGGCCTTCCGGCACGCCTGCTGCTTGGTGCGTGTCGGCGATCCTGGCGGCGGTATTCGTGGTCGTGATCATCGGCTTGCAGGCGCTCCTGGCGCCGGTGACGGAGAGCAACGCGCTTGCCGTTGCCGCTTCGACGCTGGCGGCCTTCGCCCTCTTCCAGCCGATCCGCCGTCGCGTCCAGGCCGCCGTGGACCACCGGTTCAACCGCACCCGCTACAACGCGGAGCGGATCGTCGGTGGGTTCGGCGAGCATTTGCGTGGCGAGACGGATCTGCGGCGGATCCACGGTGGCGTCGTGGACACGGTCGCCCGATCCCTTCGGCCGGCGGGCGTGGGCCTGTGGCTCCGTGGGCAGGGCGAGTGACGTCCGCGATCTCCCACCGCCATGGGGAGAAGCCGGGAGTCCTGCGGCGATGAGCCGGTGGGCTCTTGTCGCACTGTTCGGCTGGGTTGCCACCTTCGCCCTGGATGTGGCGACGATCGCGACGACCCTCACCACGGACGTCCTGCTGCGGGCATACGGGTTGGACGGATCCCTCAACGTTCTCCTCGTGCTTGCCCTCGCGATCTCGGCGGTCACGTTGACCTACGCCACGGTCGGGGCACTCCTCGTCGTCGGACGGCGCGCTCTGGGCGTCGGCGGCCTGATGCTGTTCGCCGGGCTCGCCTTCGCTGCCGTTCCATTCGGATACATGGTCGGGGACGCGCTCTCACTACTGAACCCCGGCGCGTGGTGGGCGACTGCGGTACTTCTATCGGGCGTCGCCCTCAATGGCCCGGCGTTCGCCGCCGTCCTTCCGGTCCTCGCGCTGGTGTTTCCGGACGGCAGACTTCCGTCACGACGCTGGCGGCCCGCCACGATGGTCGCAGTCCTGGCCGTGGCTACGGCGTCGGTGATATCGGTTGTGCGGCCAGGCCCCGTGGCTGGTGCCGCCCACCCCGACAACCCGCTCGGGATCGCGTCAATGCCCGAGTGGCTGGCCTCTGCAGCTGGGCTCATCGAGGGGCTCGGCGTTCTCCTGTTTGCCGTCCTTGGGGTCGCCGCCGTGATCACCCGGTACCGGTCGGGCGGATCGCTCGTTCGCCGTCAGATCCGTTGGTTCATGACGGCCGTGATGCTCGCAGCCGTCCCATTCGTCATCTCGATCCAGCCGGTGATTGGGGGCCCGGAGTGGTTCCTGGTCTCGCTCGTTGGGGTACTGCTGGTGCCGGTTTCGGTCTGGATCGCGGTCACCCGGCACGGGCTCTATGAGCTTGACCGGATTATCTCTCGCAGCCTGTCGTGGGCGCTTCTGAGCGGAGTTCTTGTCGCCGTCTACGCGGGTGGGGTACTGGTGCTGCAGAGTCTCCTCGCTGGCGTCACCCAGGGTGAGACACTCGCCGTGGCCGCCTCGACGCTCGTGGCCTTCGCCCTGTTCCAGCCGATCCGTCGTCGCGTCCAGCGTGCAGTGGACCGCCGCTTCGACCGGGCGCGATACGACTCCCAGCGCACGGTCGATGCGTTTGCAGGGCAGGCCCGCAACGAAGTCGACCTCGCGCGTCTGAGCGCCGCACTCCTGCTCACGACGCACCAGGCCGTACGCCCGCGCGACGCATCGGTCTGGCTGCGCGGAGCTTCGACATGATGCGCAGCGTCCTGGCGGTCGCCGCCTGGCTGGCCACGGTCCTCATGGATGCGCTCATGTACTGGGTGCTGACCGCAGGCGGGTTCCTCGACCAGATGGCGGCAGGACAGCCCGCGGTCACGGGTGACATGCGCGCCTTGACGTATGCGTCCCTCGCGGCGTTCGTCGCCGTGACCCTGTCCTATGCGACCGTCGGCCTGCTCCTGGCGACGAGGTCGGGTGCGGGCCGGATCGGGACGGTGCTCCTCGCGGGCGGCCTGTCGTTCGCCGCGATCCCGTTCGGCTACGTCGTCGGGGGATCGCTCGTCCTCCGCGAACCATTCGATCCTCTGTCGAATGCCGTGTTCCTGATCGGGCCGGCGGCGATCGCGACCGGCTATTCCCTCATCCTTCCGGTCGTCGCGCTCATCTTCCCGCACGGCACCCTGCCGTCGCGGCGTTGGCGATGGCCAGTTCGCACCGTCGGAGCCCTGCTCGCGACGGCCACCATGATCACCGTCCTGCGCCCCGGGGAAATCGCCGGCGCCGCGTCGAGGAACCCGCTCGGCGTCCCCGGCTTTCCGAGCGCGCTGGCGTGGCTCGGAGATGTGTTCTTCGTCATCGGGATCGTCGCCATCTCAATGCTCGGCGTCGCCTCGGTGGTCGTTCGCTATCGTCAGGGGACTGCCCTCCTGCGACGGCAGCTCCGCTGGTTCGTGGCTGCGGTGCTGCTCGCGGCCGGCCCGCTGTTGCTCGGCTTCCTCCCCGGGACCGGCGGGCCTCAGTGGGCTCTCATCGCTTCCTTCGGTCTCCTGCTCGTCCCGGTCTCGGTCTGGATTGCCGTGACGCGTCATGGCCTGTACGAGATCGACCGCCTGATTAGCCGGGGCCTGTCGTGGGGCCTGCTGACCGGCGTCCTCGTCGCCGTCTATGCCGGCCTTGTGCTCGTCCTGCAGGGCGCGCTCGCGGGCGTGACCCAGGGTCAGACGCTCGCCGTCGCCGCGTCGACGCTTCTCGCCGCTGCCCTCTTCCAGCCGCTCCGCGTCCGGGTCCAGCACGCCGTGGACCGCCGCTTCAATCGGGCCCGCTACGACGCGCAGCAGGAGGCGGATGCGTTCGGGGCCCGACTCCGGGACGAGGTAGACCTCGATGCGGTCGCCCGCGAGCTCCGCCTCGCGGCCGGACGTACGGTCGCACCCTCGACCGCCACGGTCTGGTTGCGGTCGTCTGTTTCAAATTCTCCAAGCTCGCTCATTTCGTAACGATGTCCGGACGTTCGTAGCCGAGGATGCCCCCGATGACTGCTATCAAGCGCCCCCTCCGTCGCCTGCTCGGCCGGTCCACGCCGGATCCGCTGCCGGCCACCGCCCCGGTTCCGGCAGCGCCGGTGGAACAGCCCGGCGTGGCCATCGACATCCCCGAGACCGACCCGCTCTTCGCCTACCTCCAGTCCGCGCCGGGGCCAGTGGACCTGACCAAGCTGGAGCTGGTCTCGCCGGCGCTCGAGGAACTCCGCGTGGGCGGCGTGGCGCTCGTCGTCCCACTCGTCACCCAGGGCGAGTTGATCGGGACGCTCAACCTCGGCCCGCGCCTGTCCGAGCAGGAGTACTCCTCGGACGACCGTCGTCTGCTCGGGACCCTCGCCGCGCAGGCGGCACCGGCGATCCGGGTCGCCCAGCTCGTCCGCGAGCAGGCGGCTGAGGCCGGCGAGCGCGAGCGGTACGCCCAGGAGCTCAAGGTTGCGCAGCTCATCCAACAGCAGTTCCTGCCCCGCGAGCTGCCGCAACTCCGCGGATGGCAGATTGCGGCGTTCTACGGCCCCGCCCGTGTGGTCGGCGGGGACTTCTACGATTTCATCGACCTGGGCAACGGGCGCATCGGCGTAGTCGTCGGTGACGTCACCGACAAGGGCGTCCCGGCCGCGCTGGTGATGGCCCGAACCCACTCGATCCTTCGGGCGGAGGCGCCCCGCCTGATCGATCCCGGGGCGGTCCTCGCCCGTGCGAATGATCTCCTAGTGCCCGAGATGCCGGCCCGCATGTTCGTGACCTGCCTGTACGGCGTCCTCGAGCCCGAGACCGGCCGGTTCACCTTCGCGAATGCAGGGCACAACCTCCCGTACGTCAGGACCGCGGACGGCGTCATCGAGCTCCGGGCCACCGGGCTCCCGCTCGGGCTCCTGCCGGGCATCGTCTACGAGGAGACGGACAGTGTCATCGCCCCTGGCGAAGGCGTCCTCCTGTACTCGGACGGCCTGGTGGAGGCCCACGATCCGAACAGGGAGATGTACGGCTTCCCGCGCCTTCGCGAAGCGATGGCCACCGACGACGCCGGGAGCGAACTCCTGGACCGACTCCTCGAGGAGCTGCATGCCTTCACGGGCAGCGGTTGGGAGCAGGAGGACGACATCACCCTTGTCACCCTCCGGCGGTCCCTGGGCACCACCGACGACGCCTGGTCGGAGGATCGGCCCGAGATCCCAGTCACCCGTGACGATGCACCCGATGCATCCACCGCAGCCGAGCCGATCCTCGCCTTCACGATCCCCGGCGCGATCGGCGGCGAGCGGGCCGCCATGAAGCGGGTCGCGGACGCCGTCTCGCAATACGGCATCGAGGGGGCTCGGCTGGAGCGTCTCAAGACGGCAGTCGCCGAAACCGTGATGAACGCCATCGAATACGGCTCCCAGGGCAACCCGGAGATCCCGGTGGATATTCGCGTCGATGTTGATCCGGATGCGATCCGCGTCCGGGTGACCGACCGGGCTCTTTCCGGGCCCGTCCCTGATGCGGAGGCTCCGGACCTTGTCGCCAAGCTCGAGGGTCTCCAGAAGCCGCGCGGCTGGGGCCTCTTCCTGATCCGGCGCATGGTGGATGGCATGGACGTGCACGCCGCAGATGGCCTCCAGACCGTCACCCTCACCCTCGCCCGCGACGGGCACTGATCGATATGGAGACAGCCATGAACGACAGACGGCTCACCGTCGAGGCGCTGACCTCGACTGCCGGCGAGGCACGGCTCGCCATGCGCGGGGACGTCGACGTCGCCGCCGACGAGGCCCTCGCCGCGGCGTACGCGGCCGCGGCCGAGAGTGGCGCCACCCGCGTCGTCCTTGACTTCACGGAGGTTGACTACATCAACTCGACCGGCATCGCCCTGATCGTCCGGCTGCTCGCCGAGGCACGCCGCGATCACCGCGACGTGATTGCCGAAGGCCTCACGGACCACTACCGCGAAATCTTCCGGATCACGCGGCTCTCCGACTACATGACCATCGCCGACGGAACGTCGGCATCCCCCAAGCCCGTAGGAGGCACCTCATGACTGACACGACCATCGACACGGTCCAGTCCGGTACCGCGGCGATCCTGCGCATCCACGGCGAGATCACGGGCGGCAGCGACCCGGAGCTCATGGCTGCCTACGCGAAGGCGAGCGCGGCTACCCGCTCCGTCGTCCTTGACTTTGCCGACATGGAGTACATGAACAGCGGCGGCATCGGCCTCCTGGTGACGCTCCTCGTGCGCACGCAGCGAGCCGGACAGAAGCTGCTGGCGGTCGGCCTCACCGAGCACTACCGCCAGATTCTCGGCCTGACTCGCCTCGACGAGGTCATCTCGATCCACGACGACGAGGCTTCGGCGCTGGCCGCGGCCGCCACGACCTGAACGGAGCGCCCCGACATGACTGCTAGCGAACCGCGCACCCCCCGAGACCAGGAATCCTGGGCCCAGCCGGTCGATCGGCTCACGACGACCGCCAAGAGCACCGGTGTGGACACGGTGACCGGCAAGCGGGTCGCCGGACCCGTCCAGGGCTTCGGCCAGATGTGGCAGAAGACGTTCAAGGTCCGCCTCGACGACGTCGCCATGGATCCCGAGGCGGTCGTGGCGCACTGGAAGGCGGGCTTCCCAACCTTCTGGCCGAAGGGCGCGGCCTTCTACGCTCCCCTGGCCGGCATCACGCCCGGAGAAGTGGCCCTCCTCGAGGTTGCTCCAATCCCCGGATCTCCGGTCAAGATGTCGACCGGTGTCATGGTCCTCTACGCTGATCGCGAATCGTTCACCTTCATGACACCTGAGGGGCACGCGCTGTCGGCATGGATCACCTTCTCCTCGTTCAAGGAGGGCGGCGTCACCGTCGCCCAGGCCCAGGCGCTCGAGCGGACCAGCGATCCGTTCATCGAGCTGACCTACATCCTCGGCGCCAACAAGATGAACGACCGCTTCTGGGAGCAGACGCTCGAGAACCTGGCCCGCTCGCTTGGCGTGGCGGCCCCCTCGGTTACGTCCGTCAAGGTCTGCGTGGACAAGCGGCGCCAGTGGCGTTACGTCCGGAACCTACGCCACAGCCCGGCGGTCTCGATGCCGCTCTCCATGCTCACAGCTCCGCTTCGCTGGCTCCGGCGCCGACGCTCCGCGTGACCCGTCGGGTCCGCCTCACCCTCGCGCACGGCGAGCTGCCTTGAACGCCGCGGGGCGGCTCGGCCAGTCTTCCCTCGATGCGATCGTCGTGGGCGCCGGCCCGAACGGGCTGGCCGCCGCGATCGAACTCGCTCGAGCGGGTCGCTCGGTCCGTATCTACGAGGCGACCGATACGGTCGGAGGCGGAACGCGCTCCGCCGAGCTGACCCTCCCCGGCTTCGTCCACGACGTCTGCTCGGCCGTCCATCCCCTGGCCGTGGCATCGCCCTTCTTTCGTTCGCTCGATCTCGCCCGCCACGGGCTCGAGTGGATCCATCCCGAGGCTCCGCTCGCCCACGCGCTCGAGCCGGGCAGGACCGTGGTCCTGGAGCGCGACCTCGCGAGCGCCGGTGCGGCTCTGGGGCGAGACGGCGCGGCTTGGATCCGTCTCATGGGACCACTCGTTCGCGAGTGGGAGCGCCTCGTCCCGCTGCTGCTCGCCCCGATCGTCCGGCCGCCACGGCACCCGCTGCTCCTGGCCCGGTTCGGGATCCCGGCCCTGCCACCGGCGACCATGCTGGGCCAGCTCGCATTCCGCGACGAGCCCGCGCGAGCCCTGTTCGCTGGCATGGCAGCCCACTCGATGGTCCGTCTTGGGAGACCACTCACTTCGTCGTTCGGGCTGGTTCTGGCCACGCTGGCACATTCGGTGGGCTGGCCGGTGGCCCGCGGCGGCAGCGGCCGGGTCGCCGATGCTCTCGAAGCCGAGGCCAGGGCTCTGGGTGTCGAGATCGTCACCGGCCACCGCGTTGCCTCGCTGGCGGATCTGCCGACTGCGCGTGCAACCCTCCTCGATCTCACGCCGCGCCAGATCGTCGAGGTCGCGGGTGATCGCCTGCCGTCCGGGTACCGGCGCCAGCT
>JBDSJV010000045.1:0-7404 GCA_039917225.1 Candidatus Limnocylindrales bacterium | reverse complement strand
CGTAGACGACGATCGGCGTCAGACTCAGCAGGATCGCGAGCCCCGTCGCGAGCATCGCCACTGCCTGGATGAGATAGCCGACGGTCAGCACCAGCTCGCGTCGATATCGGTCGCCGGGCACGGCTGCGAACGGAGCCACGATTGCGGCCGGCACCAGCTGGATCAGCGCCACGACCCCGGCCTCGGTCGTCCCGCCCCGGTTGTAGGCGTAGACCAGGATGGCGACCCACACCCCGAACTCGCTGATATTGAAGCCGGCAAACGCGAGCTCGACACGTCGTAGGTCGCGACTCGCCATGACCGACCGGATGACCCCGAGCGAGGCACGCAATCGCCCGAACGGGCGGACCAGTCGATCCATGGCGTGAGTCTGCCATGCGGCGCCGGCGCTGGAGTGGTCTCGGCCACAGACCTGGGGCGGCGCGCGTCAGGCGACCGTCACCGGGTTCGCGGGCGAGATAGCAGCAGCCAGGTCAGGCCGCGCAGTCGCCGTCGATGCGTCGGTGGATCCACGGTTCCCGGGTAGATGGCCGTCACGGCGGGGCCCAGGACTTCTTCGAACCGCCATGTCAGCGCGCGCGCCAGGGCCAGTTCCGATCGGCTACCGGCCTCGGGAGGCGCCCCGTCCCACTGGTCGGCGAGCAGTACCCGGGCCGAGGTCGGGGGCAGGATCCGCGAGGCCATCCCCTTGCCGATGTACAGCTCGTCCGTCCCGGCGAGCGCGATGGGCACGATGGGAGCGCCGGTCCGCAGCGCGATGAGCGCGGCGCCGTTGCGGAATGTCGCCAGCCGATCGGGCGGTCCGGCCACCCCTCCCTCCGGCACGAGGACGAAGACACCCCCGTTCGCCAGCACGGCTCGCGCCGATGCCACGTGCTGATCCACGCCCAAGCCGCCGCGCCAGACGGGAAGCATCCCGCCCAGGCGGTGCAGGAGCAGCTCCCGCCAACGAGCCGAGAGGGCGGACGGACCGCTCCCAAGGAACCAGGCGCGCGGCTCGAGAGGAAGCGCGTTGAGGATCAGGAAGGGGTCCATCCACCCGCGATGGATGGCCGCAACGACGAGGTAGCCGCCCGCCGCTGGAAGGAGTTCGCGTCCCACGGCGTTGATCTTGAACCGGAAGATCCGGAACAGGACCAACCGAGCCAGGGCGTTGACCAGTCGCACGAGCCAGTCGGCCCGGGACTCGGGCGGCCGGCCAAGCCAGGCCAGGCCTTCCTGGGCACCGCCCCGGGCGGCGGCAAGGGCTTCAGGTGAGAGCCGCGCTCGCTCGGGACGCGAGCGCCCCGGAGGTCGGGCCAGCTCGGACGGCACGCTCGATCAGCTGCCCGGTTCGGGACCGGGCGTGGACTCATCGTCCTCGTCGAACTCATCGAATTCGTCGAGGTCCGTAGGCCCGGCGTCTGCGGTTTCCATCGGGCGTCGATGCCGATACACGAGCAGCAGGAAGGCCCCGAGGCCGAAGAGGATCGACATGATCTGGGCCGTCGCGATGCCGGCGACGAACCAGTTCCCCGTCCGGAGGTTCTCCAGCAGGAACCGGACGACCGCGTACCAGATGAAGAAGATGAGGATCTGGTCACCGGGACGGAGCGGGTAGGGCCTACGGCGCGACAGCCAGATCAACACGCCGGCGCCGACCAGGCCAGACAGGGACTCGTACAGGAACAGCGGCTGGAATGCCGTCGTGGCCTCCGGGAATGTCGAGCATGGGTAGGCTGCGACCCGATGGGCACAGTCGATGGCGATGCCCCACGGCAGATTCGTGGGCGGACCGTACAACTCCTGGTTGAAGAAATTCCCCCATCGCCCGACCGCCTGCATCGTGAACAGCGCGGGAGCCACGATGTCCGCCCAGGTCCAGGCCGGGATCCGGTGATAGCGGACGAGGACGATGAACGCGATGACGCCGGTAATCAGCCCGCCGTAGACGCCAAGCCCTGAGTACGGCGGCAGGATGATCGACGCCAGGTCGTCCTTGTAGAGCGCCCACTGATCGATGACGTGGTACAGCCGCCCGCCGACCAGCGCGGCCACGGCGATGACGATCAAGCCGTTACCCACGAGATCCGGATCCTGCCCGAACTGTCGGGCCTGGCGGACCAGGACTGTGAAGCTGACGAAGAGCCCGAGGGCATAGGCGATCCCGTACCAGTACACGGGAAGTGGCCCAAGGTGGAAGGCGATCGGGTCGACGAGGAAGTTGATCATGGCCCCGGAGTGTACGCGGCCTGCGGTTCCCCGTAGACTCGGGCCGATGGACAACCTGATCGAGCGAGCCTGATGGCCGAGTTTCAGTGGTGGCTCCTGCTCGTCGGCCTGGTCGCGGGCGGTGGCCTGGTGGCGGTTCTCTATCTCGACAGCGCCCGCCGTGAGGCCGACATCGACGACGAGGAGCTACCGGCGGAAGCCGCCTGGATCGCAGACCGCCTGCGCGATCGGGGGCACTCCGTGGACACTGGCGTGGTGGAGCGGGTGCTGCTGGATCATCAGATCTACCGGGGCCTTCCCCCACCCGATCGACTCGTGCCCGACGCGGGCCATCCGACCGACGATTAGGCCTCGTCTGGCTGGGCGAGCCGGAGCGGGCGGCGCTCGAACGAGGTCGAGAAGACGACATCGGTCTCCGTCGTGAAGACATGTCGGGTGCTCTGCACGGCACGGATCACCCGTTCGAGATCGCGCGTGTTGCGGGCCCGGATCTTGAGCAGATAGTCCGCCTCGCCGGTGATGTGATGGCAGGCCTCGATCTCCGGGACCGCGGCGAAGTCGTCGGTCAGATCCGTTGCGATGGTTCCAGGCGCCTGGGTCACCCAGGTGAAGGCCAGGAGCGCGAGACCCACCGCTGCGGGTGACACGCGAGCCATGTAGCCCGTGATGACGCCGCGGGCCTCGAGCTTCTTGACCCGCTCGTGCGCTGCCGGGCCGCTGATTCCGACCGCCGCCCCAAGCTCGGCATAGGGACGGCGTCCGTCTTCCTGGAGCAGCTCGAGGAGCTGGGCATCGATCCGATCGAGCGGGCGTTGCTCGGTCATACCATCACTTTCATAAGCATATTGCCATGACTGCCTAATGGTGTTAGGCTAGCATCCGTAGACAAGGTCAATCATCTTGTGTCGCGACCCCGCCGCATCTGCGACGGGACCGATGGGCAGTCCGTCGGTCCACCGGCACTCGCATCAGCTTCAGGTACACATCATGCTCGCGTACTCCGGTTTCGGGCTTCTGGCTCTGTTCTCGATCCTCAGCGCCCTCATGGGCGACAAGCGCCGCAATTCCGCGGACACGCTGGCCGTGCTCGGATACGCCAACCGCTGGATCCGCTGATCCATCGCGGGCGCCAGCGGCGCCCGCGGCACCCGCGCCGCCGCCAACGAAACAACCTACTGAACCCGCTCCCGGATCTCCGGGGGCGGGTTCTGATTCGGCTCGGCCTCTGGGTCCAGGAGATCGGGTGCCGCGTCGCGCCACGCCGCGTCCGCCTCCCCCGGATCCTGGCCGATCGAGAGGGACCCGACCAGCGCCAGACCGCCCAGGATGATCCCGATCCCGCCTCCGGCGACGAGCGGCCAGTGCCAGAACAGCGTGAGATATGCCGCAACTCCAGACCCGACGCCGACTGAGATTAGAATCGCGCGGAGATCGGGCATCGGTCAGCCGGCCACGGAGACGCCGATGAGGCTGCCGACCACGTAGGTGACCGCCGCAGCCGCCGCACCGATCCCGACCTGCCGGGCCCCCGAGAAGAGGAGGCTCCGACCGGTGAGGAGGGACACTCCGGCTCCGACCACGAAGAGCGCGACGAGCGACACGGCAAGCGCGGCGAAGAAGGCCGTCGAGCCAGAGCCCAGGAGGTACGGCAGGACCGGCACCGCGGCGCCGACCGCGAAGGCGACGAACGAGCCGAAGGCCGCGCCCCAGGGTGAGCCGAGCTCATCGGGATCGAGGCCGAGTTCCTCGCGAACGAGGGTGTCGAGCGCGAGGCGCGGGTCCTCGAAGATCCGGTGGGCGATGGTCCGGGCCTCGTCAGCCGTGAAGCCCTTGGCCCGATAGACGGCCGCCAGCTCCGCCTCCTCCTCCTCGGGCATCGCCTCCATCTCGGCGCGCTCGAGGGCAATCTGACGCTCGAAGAGCTCGCGCTGGGACTGCATGGAGATGTACTCCCCGGCAGCCATCGAGAAGGCTCCGGCGAGGAGCCCGGCGACTCCGGCCAGGAGGATGAAGTTCGCCGAGTCGATCGCGTTGCTGGCGCCGGCAACGCCCATCACCAGGGCGAGGTTCGAGACGAGGCCATCCGACACGCCGAAGATCACCGCCCGGAGCGTCCCGGACCGACTCGATCGATGCCACCGTTCCCGGTCCGCGATCTCCCCGGGCGTGGTCACATCCGCGGGGATCTCCGCGTGGCCCTCAGCCGACACTCCCGTGTCGGAGAGTCGTTTCCAGATCTCGGCATGTTCGCGCTCGTCGGCGGCAATGGCGTCGACCTCGGGGGTCGACTGCGCGGTGTAGATCTCGACTTCGTCGCCCTCGAGCGCCTGGACGAGATCGCGGACCGCATGCGTACCAAAGAGCCTCGCCAGCACGATGATCACTCGAACCCGGAGCCCAGGGCCGCTCGGCTCGGGCACATCCGCCCCCAGTTCACGAAGCCGGCTCGCCCAGATGTCGGCGTGGCGTCGCTCGTTTCCGGCGATGGTCGTGAACGCCTGCACCCGGCGCGGTTCGCGCTCGATGCGGGCCAGCGCGTCGTAGAGCGCGATCGCGTCGCGCTCCAGCTTGAGGTTCTCAAGGCTCTGGGCCAGGTCGATCGAACTCATGACCAAATCGTAGCCGGATGGCGCCGTCCGTGAGCGGGAGGTCGTTCCTCGGCGCTACACTCGCGTCCATGACCGAACCCGTTCTTCCGCCCCTCCGCTGGCTCTCGGCTACCGATGTCGTGGCCGCGATGCCGTCGATCAGCGAGCGGCTGCTCCTGGCCGAACGGACGATGGTCGCGCTGGCTACGCCCGACGGGTCGGAGATGCCGCCCAAGGTCGCCCTCCATCCCCGGCCGGCCGCCTCGTTCATGCATGCCATGCCGGCGATGCTTCGCGGGGCGGATCTGTTCGGCGACCGGCTCGGGATGAAATGGGTCGCCGGATATGCCTCGAACAACGAGATCGGGCTGGCCGGGATCAGCGCCCTGGTCATCGTCAACGACCCGGCGACAGGCATTCCCCTCGCCATCATGGATGGTGGCCCCATCACGGCCCAGCGGACGGCGGCGGTCTCGGGTGTGGCCCTCCAGCGGTTCAAGCCGATCGTGAGCGGACGGCCGGTTCGCGCGGCACTGATCGGCGCCGGCGTCCAGGGACGGTCCCACCTGCCCGTCTTCGGCCACACCCTGCCGGGCGTCGAGCTGCATCTCTTCGATCCGGACCCGCGCCGATCGAATGCCCTCGCGGAGGAGGCTCGGGCCACGAGCGGCATCGGTACCGTGGTGGTCGAGCAGTCAGCCCGGGACGCCATCGACGGCGCCGACGTCGTGCTGACAGCTGCGGCGTTCGGACCGCCGGAGGAGCGCCAGCGAATGACGAATGCGTGGCTCGCCGCGGGCGCCACCGTGATCCCGATCGACTATGCGACCTATTGCGCAGCCGAGGTTGCCGAGCAGGCGGCACTATTCGTCGTCGACGAGCGCGGGCAGTATCTCGCCAACCGCGACGCCGGCAATTTCGACGGCTATCCGGATCCTGACGCCACGCTCGGCGAGGCGATCCTGGCGGGGACCCCGCGGCCAGAAGGTCGGGTCGTGATCACCCACCTCGGCGTCGGCCTGTGCGATGTCGTCTTCGCCGACGCGATCCTGGAGTCGGCCGCGACGCAGCGCCTGGGGCTGGAACTCCCCCGCTGAACGGCGGATCGCCTACTCGTTGACCGGGAGTGGGCCGTCGGGGATTTCGATCAGGACCCGCCCATCCTCGATGACCACGTCGTAGACCGCGAGCGGCAGTTCGGCGGGCGGGTCAAGCGCCTCACCATCGGCGAGATCGAATCGGGACAGGTGCAGGGCGCAGGTCAGGGTGCCCACTGGCTCACCATCCGGGCCGGGGCTGCCGCCACCAGTCAGGAACCCCTTGTCCAACTCGAAGTACTCGTGGGTACAGATCCCCTGGAAGGCCCGCACGACCCCGCGGGTGTGGACGACGATGACCGGATCGGTGCCGTCAACCCAGGCCATGTGCATGGTTCCGTCGGGAACATCCGAGAGCGCGAGAAGATCGATTCGCCGCACGACTCGCCGCGGTCAGGCAGCGGCGCCGGTGGCGCCGGGGGGATCGGCCGCACGACCGGCGGCCCACTTCTCGTCGAGCAGCTCGCGCAGTCGCTCCTGCGTCGCCTCGAGCGGAACCCGGGCAACGACCGGCTCGAGGAAGCCCAGGACGATGAACTTCCGGGCGTCATCGGGTGAGATGCCACGTGACTCGAGGTAGAAGAGCTGCGCCTGGTCGATCGGTCCGACCGACGAGGAGTGCATCGCCCGCCGGCAGTCCGGCTGGTCGATCTCGAGCGACGGGATCGCGACGGCGCGGGTGGCCTTCGCCAGGTTCATCCCGAATTCGCCGAGATACGAGTCTGTGCCGACGGCCGACTTGTCGATCGTGATCAGCCCCTTCATGTACGAGCGAGCCCGGTCCATCAGGGCGCCCTTCGAGAGCAGGTTGCCGGTCGTGTCGCGGCCGATGTGGCGGGTGTAGCTGGTCAGATCGAACAGCTGGTCTTCGGTCCCGAAGATGATCTCGACCTGCTCGACGGAGCTCCGATCCCCCTCCAGGCGATTGTCGACGCGCGACCGCACGAGCCTGCCACCGACCTGGGCCATCGCCCAGTGGAGCGAAGCGGCCTCGCCGATCCTGGCGTAGCGGTGCTGGAACACGATCTGGCGGGCACCGAACTCCTGGACGGATGCGAACGAGAGTCGCGACTCCGGGGCCAGGCTGACCTCGGTGGTCCCGTGGAAGAAGCCCTGGGGAACGACCTGGCCCTCGGAGCAGTCGACGTCGGCGCCATACGGGAGCTGCTCCTCCACGACCGACGCGGATGCCCCCGCGCCGAGCGTCACGATCGTGCGAGTGACGAGCGCGCGACCTGGCGCCGCGGAACGCCAGCGGATCACGATGGGTTCGCGAACCGCGACTCCGGCGGCCACCTCGAGATGGCGGCCGTGACTCCAGAAACCGCGGGCGAGCATCGCAAGCTTGTCGTCCGTGGGAAGGGACGCGCCGCCCTCGATTGCCTCGCGGAAGCCCTCCGGATCGCGGCCGTGCCAGGCCGAGAAGGTCTCCAGATGCACCCCGGCTGGCAGCGACAGCCCATCGAGGTCATCGCCGAGCCCGGCCGGCGCATCGCCGAGATACGGCT
>JBDSJV010000044.1:0-3362 GCA_039917225.1 Candidatus Limnocylindrales bacterium | reverse complement strand
GGCCCCGAAGCCGCGGCTGATCAGGTCTGGTGGATTCGCTCCAGATCCGTGATCAGGATCGTGGCCCCGCCGTGACGGACGGTGGCAGCTCGCCAGTCCTCCAGACGGTCGCGCAGACTCAGCGGCAGGTCAACCTCGCGGGCCTGTGAACTGCGCTCGAACGAAGCCAGGACATCGTCCAGGTGATCTTCGGCGACGGCCAGGACGAACGTCGAGTTCGCCTCTTCGAGGTATCCGCCAACGGAGGGGATCCGGGTGAAACGATGCCCGCTACTCCGCAGGTCCTCGGACACGGCGACGGCGTCGGCTTCCTGGACGAACGCGACAATGAGCTTCATCAGGCGCTGAGTGTACCGGGATCGGTCCACGAGCGGCTCCTGCGCGAATCGCTGTCAGGCGAGTTCGTAGCGCTCGCGCCAGATCGGAACGTGGACGTCGAAGCCGAGCGCGGCGACCTTCGGCGCGAGTGCCTCCTGGGCCTCGGGGTCTCCGTGGACGAGGAAGATCTGGCGGGGGAACCCGGGATCGCCCTTCCGGAGGCCCTCCCCGAACCGACCCACCCAGGCCAGCAGGCCCGGCTCATCGGCATGCGCCGAGAAGCCGTTGATGCTTCGGATCCGACAGCGAACCTGTCGAACCTGGCCATTGAGCTTGACGGTCTTCGCTCCGGCCTGGAGGTGGCTGCCGAGCGTGTTCCGCCCCTGGTACCCCACGAACAGGATGGTCGCGGTCGGGTCATCGATCAGCTCGCGAAGGTGCCCGACGACCCGGCCCCCGGTCAGCATGCCGTTGGAGGCCACGATGAGGTATGGCCGAGCGGCCCGAGCGATGGCTTTCGAATCCTCGAACCGGTTCGTCACGACCTGGCCCGGATAGTCGATCGGCGAATCGCCCGACCGGAACAGCTCGGCGGTCGCCTCGTCGTAGACCTCGGTGTGGCGGCGATAGACATCGGATGCCTTGGATGCCATCGGGGAGTCGAGATAGAGCGGGAGCTGCGGGATCTCCCCGGCCTCGATCAACCGATCCAGCTCCCAGACGATCTCCTGGGTTCGTCCGATCGCGAACGAGGGAATGAGCAGGACGCCGCCGCTCCGCTCGACCTCGTGGACCGCCTCGGACAGGATTCTCAGCGCCTCCGCCGTCGGCTCGTGCTCGCGCCCGCCGTACGTTGATTCGACACAGACGTAGTCGGCTCGGGTCAGGACCGTGGGATCCTTGAGGATCGGGGCGCCCGCCCGCCCGAGATCGCCGGAGAAGACCAGGATCCGCTCCTCATCGTCGGGCCTGTCCTGGACCCGCAGCCGGATGATCGCCGAACCGAGAATGTGGCCCGCATCCAGGAAGGTGGCGTGGATCCCGGGAGCAACCTCGATCTCGTCGTCATAGCCGACCTCCTGGAAGTACGCGAGCACGGCGGCGGCATCACGCTCGTCGTACAGCGGGGCGTCGAGATCGATGATCAGGTCCTGGTCGCCAAGCCCGACGTCGGCCGCGCTCGCCGCAGAGTCTTCCGGTGCCCCGTTGGCGGGCTCGATCGTCGTCTCGACGTGCTCCCCGGTGTGGATCGAGCCGGTCACGAAGCGGAGCGGCCGGGTCGAGGACACGGACGAGGCGTCGCGCGCGGCAGCCAGGTTCACGGCGTCGACGTACTGCCGAGCCTGGGCCTGATCCTCCTTGATCGCCTCATCCGGGTGGCGTGCCTCCCAGCGAGTTCCACGCTTGGCGAACTCCTCCTGGAGCCGGCCGCTATCGAGGAGGACGAGTTCGGCGAGCTCGGCCGTCGCAGGCGTCAGATGGATCGGTCCGTTGAAGCCCATCTTGACTGCCAGGGGGAGCAATCCGCAGTGGTCAAGGTGGGCGTGGGTCACCAGGATCGCGTCGAGCTTAGAGGGATCGAAGCCCAGGGGAATACGGTTCCGGATCCGCTCGTCGGGAGATCCCTGGAACATCCCGCAGTCGATCAGGACGCTCGCGCGCTCGGTGGTCAGGTGGAACCGCGAGCCCGTGACCGTTGCCGCCGCTCCGAGGAAGTGGAGGTGCATGCGCGGAGTGTGCCAGCACCCCGGGATTGGCGCGCTCGTTCGCTGGCTACGATGTGACGATGCAGTTCACCGAGGATCCGCGCTTCGCTCGGCTCGAGGGCATCTACGCCGCGTTCCTCGAAGCCTGGGGCGCCTGGATGGTCGGCCATCACCGGGGAGCCAGCGACGAGCAGGACGCGGCGCTCGAGGCAAACATGGTCGAGGCGCGGCTGGCAGTGGCCCGAACCCTGGGCGACGACGACTGGTCAGATCTTGGCCCCGAGGACCAGGCGGCGTTCGAGAACCTCACGGCCTGCCTGCCGGAGCTCGACGCCTGGGCAGGGCCGCTCGACGGCATTCACCTTGCCAGCGAGGCCGCAGTCGCGGCCGCGGGCGAACACGCGACTGGATCGACGTCGGTCCAGTCACTCCGACGGTCGACGTTCGAGGGCTGGGGCCAGGCCATGGCGGCCGTCGAGGTGGACGGTGAGCGGCTGGACCGCCTGACGATTTCGGCCCGCCTTGCACGCGAGTCGGACCCCGCCGTGCGGCGCAGGCTGTTCCTTGCGATGGACGACGCGTGGCGCCGGCTCAACGCGGACGATGGCCCAACCAGCCCGTATCGCCGCCTCGTCGCCGAGTCTGCAGCGAAGTGGCGGCGCGAGGGCTCGCCGATCGCGGCAAACGCCGCGGCGCTTGGGCTGGACCCTGACGCGGTCGAACCGATGCTCCGACGGCTCCTTGGCGCCTACCGGACGCTGGCCCTTGGATCGGCCCTAGTCGAGCCGTGGGACTACCGCTTCGTGGTCGGTGGCCTCGCGCGGCGACTCGATGCCGGGATCCCGGCCCCGCGACTCAGATCCATCAACGACGCGCACCTTCGGGCGATCGGGGCGGATCCCGACCGACTGCGGATCGGGTACGACATCTTCCCGCGGGCCGATCGGCCGCTGATCCCGACCGCGTTCACCGTGACGGAGGATGCGGCCAGTCGGCACGGCGAGACCTGGGTGCCGGCGAGACCGTGGGTCTTCGCGACCTATGCCGAGGGCGGCCTCGGGAACCTCGAGGAGCTGCTCCACGAGAGCGGCCACGCCCTCCACTACGCGGCGATCCAGACCCGGCCCTCCCTGTTCACCTGGCCACCCGACCAGACCGCCTTCGTCGAGGCGGTGGCGGATGTCGTCGGCTGGACGGCACACGAGCCGGCATTCCTCGGCGAGCACCTCGGGGTGGAAGTGTCGGTGCGCGACTCGGTGATCGCTCGCTTCGGGGGCGTGATGCTCGATGTCGCCTGGACCCTCTTCGAGATCGAGGTTCATCGTCATCCGGACCGAT
>JBDSJV010000043.1:0-3943 GCA_039917225.1 Candidatus Limnocylindrales bacterium | reverse complement strand
TCCAACGCCGATATCGGCCGCTACTACCTCGGTCCGATCTTCTGGGCCTGGACCTGGCTGGCGATCCTGGCGGGCACGCTCGCCGATCAGGTTCGCTCTCCAGCGCTCGCGATGCTGGGACCTCGCTTCGCTCGCCTGTCTGGCGCGCTCGTGACCGTCGCGGTGGCCGGGTTGCTGCTCGTGCCGACCGCGATCGATGCTCCGCGGCGAGCGCGACAGGCAGATCTGAGCCACGATACGAGGGCCCGGCAGTGGGTCGATGCGGTGCTCACCGAAGTCGCTCCCGATGCCATCATCGTAAGCTGGTGGAGCACCTCGACCGTGCTCTGGTATGCCCAGCTGATCGACCACCAGCGACCGGATATCGCGGTCATCGACGATCGCACCCGTCTTGACCTGGAGTACGGAGAGGCTACCGACGTGATCGCACGCTTCCTTGGCCAGCGGCCGGTCTACGTGATCCGGGCCAACGACCGCGACCTCGGGCTCGTCCGCGCGCTCTACGACCTGGCGCCCATGGATTCCCCGTTCGCGACGCACGTCTACCGCGTCGTGGCGGCTCGCGGGGGCGGAGGGTGAGCGCCGATGCCCGCCTGCCAGCGCTGTCGTACTTCTTCCCTGCCCACAACGAGGCGGACAACCTGCGGGGGCTGGTCGAGGAGGCGCTGGCCGAACTGCCGCATCTCGCCGAGACGTTCGAGGTCATCGTCGTCGACGACGGGTCGCGCGACCAGACGCCACTGGTCGCCGATGAGCTCGCGGCGGCTGACGCCCGGGTGCGTGTCGTCCACCACGCTCGCAACCGGGGCTACGGAGCGGCTCTTCGATCCGGCTTCGCAGCCGCCCGTCACGATCTGATCGCATTCACCGACGGCGACCGTCAGTTCCGGGTCGAGGATCTGGGACGGCTCGTTGAGCGCCTCGCGACCGACGATGCCGACGTCGTGGTCGGCTATCGGATCAAGCGAGCCGACCCGCTGGTACGAACGCTCTACGCACGGGCCTACCGACTGGCGAACCTGGTCTTCTTCGGCCTGCGGGTCACGGATGTCGACTGCGCCTGCAAGGTGTTCCGCCGGGAGGCCCTGGCGGGGATCAGTGTCGAGTCTGATGGAGCCTTCTTCTCCGCCGAGCTCCTGATCAAGCTCCGGCAGGCCGGCCGACGCGTCGTCGAGGTCGGAGTCCCCCATTACCCCCGGACGGCTGGCTCACCGACCGGCGCGAGGCCGCAGGTGGTCCTGCGGGCGATGCGCGACTTCTGGAGCCTGCGCCTCAGGCTCTGGGCGGCGCCGAGCCGGGCGCTCGAACGAGGGTCGCCGATCCTGCCGGTGGACTGACGGGCCGGCGAGCCGCCACCCAGGCGAGCCGGGCTCAGGACGTTCGGCGGCCCCCGGTGCCGCCGGTTCCCGGATCCCGGTCCAGCGAGTTGATGAAGTCGCGAAACATGTCCAGCCGCTCGTCGACGACGGCCTCGCCCAGCGATTCGAGCGGGACCTCGCGTCGGTAGTCGGAATCCGCGCCGCCCGGGGGTCGTCCCTCCTCGGAGCCAGGGGTGCCTGAGCCTTCGTCGGGATTGCCGATGAGGGCCGCCTGGTCGAGCACCTCGTCGTCGACCAGGATCCGGGTTTCGGTGCGGACGGCGAGCGCGACGCAGTCGGACGGCCGGGCATCGAGTTCCACGATCCGGCCACCGACATCGAGGACCAGCCGGGCGTGGTACGTCTCGTCGGCCAGCGCGGAGATCACGATTCGATCGATCCGGGCACCCACGCCCTCGAGGGCCGCGGTGAAGAGGTCATGCGTCAGCGGCCGCTCGGCCTTCAGGCCCTGGAGCCGCATCGCGATCGCGCTGGCCTCCCAGGCACCGATCCAGATCGGCAGGTATCGGTCCCGCTCGGAATCCTTGAGGATCACGACGTGGCGGTTCGACAGCATGTGGACCCGGACGCTCTCGACCACCATTTCAACCAGTCGTCCCATGGGGGAATTATCCACCCGCAGGCGGGTCCGGGGATCAGGGGGCCGCGCTGGCCGCCGCGGATGGAGCCGCGGACCCCGAGGGAGACGGGCTCCCGCTCGGCCCCGGGTCGCTCGTGATTGGCTCGAGGACCGCGTGATAGAGCCCGCTCGCCGTGATCCAGACGATCGAATCTGCGGCGTCGGCGATGCTGGGCTCGACGTACCAGCCGCGGACCTCGGACCAGGCCCGGTCGCCACCGGTGAGGCGGTACTGTTCGACGTAGGCGCCCTTGGCCTTGGTGAACGAGACGACCCGCTCGTTCGGGGCGTCGTAGCCGTAGATCCTGCCGGTCCGGCGGTCCGATCCGGACATCACCGCCGAGAACGTCGGTGTCGGCCGCAGGATCCCGTCCGGAAGCGCGGCGAGGGCCCATCCGTCCGTCGTCCCGCCCACGACGCGAAGGATCGATCCCGCATCGCTGATCCAGATGTCGCCATCGATGTAGAGGCTGGTCACCGCATCGACCGATCTGGGGGTCGTGAGGCGCTTGGAGGGGGCCGCGGGAAAGCCGCTTCCGTCGGCGGCCGGGGCATAGGCCAGGATCTCCTGCTCCGACGGATCGACCACGTAGAGGTTGTAGAGACCGGCCCTCGCGTCGCGGACGAACGTGCCGATCGCGAGGACGTCGTTGCCCCACTCGCTGGCGCCGGTCACCTTGACCCTGGTCGTGGTGCCCTTCCCCTTCGCATCGGCCGGGCGCCAGCGCCAGAGCACGTTCTTGGCATCCAGGATCAGCAGGTCCGGCCCGCCGGCTGTGATCAGCTTCGGGGCGGCCTCCGTCGAGCCAGCCGCCTTGTTCCCCTCGCGAAAGATCGCGGCGGCCGTGAGGTCCGTCAGGTTGATTCGATAGACCGTCGAGGTCGTTGAATCGAGGACGTACGGCGCGCCATCGGGTCCCCGAACCAGGCCGCGCAGGTCCGCGTCGAGATCGCCTGGGAAGCTGAAGACACTGGTCGGCGTCACGTCGATCACCCCATAGAGGCGGTCGAGCCCGGCTACCGCACGATCCCGGAGAGGCGTCAGGACGGCGGCCGTGATGCCCGCGGCGGACGCCACCTTGACCTGGCTGAGCGTATCCGTCAGGAGCTGCTCCGCCGTGATCGGGTCGTTGGCAATGAGGTTGATACCCGGCCCGAAGACCCGCTCCAGGTTCTTGCGCGCCTGGTCCAGCGCCGCCTGGCCGACCTCGGCCGACGCGATGACCTCGCCGGGGGCCTGCCTGCCGCCGAGGAGCGACACCCCGATGCCGAGGGAGCCGGCGACAACCACCAGGGCCAGGATCGCGACGGCCGCGCGCTGCTGCGATTCGCGGCGGGATCCCATGGTCTGCACGCGGCGCGGCGATGGGGCGCGCGACGGCATGGAGTCCTGGGCCCGGCCGATGAGGCGGCTGAGGGCCCCACCGGCGGCCGATCGGGCGCGACGAGCCCCGGCCTGTGCGGCGGCGACGCCTCCGCTGACCGAATCGGCGAGTGGGATGGGCGATCGATCCGGGGCACCGGCCAGTGGCTCCGGGGGCCTGACCGGAACGAGCGTCCGCCCGGCCCGGACCACGGGCACCTCGCCGACTTCGAGGATCAGACCCCCGTCGCTCCCGTCGCCACCGAGCTCGGCGAAGCGCTGCGCCAGGTGTTCGATGGCCGGCTGTGGGTGGAGCGTGACCAGGGCATCCTTCAGCTCGTCGGGCCCGAGGCGCTCCATCAGGCTGGGGGACACGAGCGCGAGCTGATCGCCGACGTTGATTTCGCCGCGCCAGACGTCCGGGTCGAGATCGGTCGCAGGGAGGCCGCGCTGGCGGTCCGGGTCCGGGAGGGTGCTAAGACGGGCTCCGCGGCTCAGGTAGGCCTCCGCGGGCCCCACGGTGGCAACGTAGAGCTCATGGTCGCGGACGACGGCGATGGCGACGCCGATCGGAGCCCGACC
>JBDSJV010000042.1:0-6001 GCA_039917225.1 Candidatus Limnocylindrales bacterium | reverse complement strand
CGCGATCGAGGCGAATATCGGTTCCCTCGTGCCGAAGGGTGGCCGGCCGATGACCCGCGAGGAGGTCAGCGCGCTCATCGAGGAACTTCGGTCCGAGGTCTCGGACGACTGATGCGCTACCTGTTGGACTCGACGCTCCTCATCGACCATGGGAACCGGGATCCGGCTGCCCTTGACATGCTGGCTCGGCTGTATGCGAACGGAGACGAACTCTTCACCTGCGACGTCGTCACATGCGAAACCCTGTCGCGCGGTGAACCTGAAGACCTGCGACATCTCACGGTGCTCCTCGACGCCCTCGAGTACGTGGCGACGTCCCCGACGGCAGCGCTCCGAGCTGCCGCATCTCGTCGAGACCGAAACCAGGCGGGCGGAAAACGCGCGCTGGGCGACGCGTTGATCGCCGGCGTCGCGCTCGAGCTCGGCGCGGTCGTCGTCACCCGCAATCGCGTGGACTTCGAGCGCCAGGAGGTCCAGGTCCTCAGCTATTGAGTCGATGCGGCAGGCAGTCCGACGGATCAGGTTCCGGCGCGACGCAGGCGTCCCTCTCCGAGCGACAGGGCCAGTGGGACCATCGCCGCGGCCATCGCCACGAGCAGCCAGAGGACGACGGTGAAGCTGCCGGTCGCATCGCGGATGACGCCCAGCATGACCGGCGACACGGACGCGAAGAGATAGCCGACCAGCAGCATGAACGCCGAGATGGAGGCCGCCTCTGAGGGGCCATCGGCGACATCCACGGGCAGCGCGAGGGAGAGGGGGAAGAACGCCCCGATACCGATCCCGAGGAGCCCGGCAGCGCCGATCGAGATCAGCGACCCAGGCCCTTCGCCTGGGGTCAGGGCAATCGCGAGGCTGCCGACGGCGGCCACGAGCCCCGCCGCGGCCAGTTGGCTGCGCCGCGTGCCGATCCGGTCGGCGAAGA
This sequence comes from Candidatus Limnocylindrales bacterium, assembly GCA_039917225.1. Lineage (GTDB taxonomy): Bacteria > Chloroflexota > Limnocylindria > Limnocylindrales > CSP1-4 > UBA5189. The sequence goes on along the minus strand of JBDSJV010000042.1, from coordinate 5,076 downwards.
AGGGGACGGACAGAGTGGCGAGCAGTCCAACACCGTTGAACACGGCGATCAGGATGGCTGCGTCGCCGTCGCTCCAGCCGCGCTCGACGTAGGCGCTGGCCAGCCACGAGATGGAGCCGTAGAACAGGACGGACTGAGAGCCGAAGACGAGCCCGATCAGCCACGCCGATGAGCGACGCCACGGAAGCCGGGGCCGCCGAGGTGCCGACCGCTGCACCCCGTGCTCCGCCGGAATCAACCACAGCCAGGCGATCAGGGAGACGGCGGCAAAGGCGGAGATCAGGCCGAACGCCCATCGCCAGCCGCCGAACGCGTCGGCCAGGGTCACCGCGAGGCCGGCAGCCACCGTCCCGCCGATGACCATCCCAGCGACGTAGGCGCCGGTGCCGGCCGCGGCGTGGCGCGGCGTCCTGGCTCGAACGAACATGCTGAGGACCGGCCCGACGACGGCCATGCCGGCGCCGATCCCGATCGTGGCAACCATGACCGCCGGCGCCCCGGGCACCAGGGCGCGGATCAGGCCGAACCCCCCGACCGCCAGGACGCAGATCGCCACGCCAAGCCGAGGCCCGACCGATGCCGCCAGGACGGGTCCGAGCGGAGCCATCAGGGCCATGCACAGGACCGGGATCGTTCCCAGCAGTCCGGCCACACCGTGCGAAATGCCGAGATCCTGCTGGATCCGGGGGATCAACGGACCAACCACGAGGATCTGGGTCCGAAGCGCCAGCCCGACGAGGACGAGACCGGCCAGGAGTCGCGGAAGCGACGCCGACGGGATCACCGCGCGCCTCCGCGCAGCCTGGTCCCGATCCTCGCCGCGGCGGCGGCGACCGCTTCGCCGATCGCCGGCTCGGAGCCAGCTCTCGGGAACCGGTAGGACGGACCGTGGAGGTGGACCGCGACGACCACCTCGCCATCCGGGCCCGCGATTGGCGCCGCGACCGACGTGATCCCGTCGGCGAACTCGTCGCGGACCCAGGCGTGTCCGTCGCGCCGGACGTCACGTAGTCGCTCGAGGAGCACGGCCGCGTCGACGATCGTGTGTGAGGTGAATGGCTCGAGCGGTTCGGACAGGAACCTGGCCACGGCCGAGGCGGATCGATGGGCGAGCACCACCTGTCCGGAGGAGACGGCGTGCATCGGGATCCGAGAACCTGTCCAGTCGCGGACCTGGACTGGATTCGGAGAGTCGACCTGGTCCACGTAGTGCATGGTCCGGCCATCTGCTACGGACAGGCCCGCTGCTTCCCCGGTCTCTGCCGCGAGTTCCACGAGCGCCGGATGGGCGATGGCGACGAGCCCGCGGGTCTCCTGGCGGCCCGAGGCAAGGGATGAAATCCTCGGACCGAGTCGATACCGCCGAGGGTCGGTGACCCGCTCCACGGCCCCCTCGGCGTCCAGGGCGGCGAGGAGCCGGGCGACGGTGGACTTGGCGAGATCGACCCGTGACGCAATCTCGGTCACGCCCAGCGGCCCATCGACAAGTACGCCGAGCACGCGAAAGGCCCGTTCAATGCTCTGGACTCTAGACATTAGACACCCCGTGGGCTAGGCTGTCGGTCGATTGTTCCATCATACGGCACCGTGCCACGATGTGGAACAGTCGGACCCACAGGAGCCAGGATCACCGATGGCGCAGGACGGCTACCAGGACATCGATCTTGCCGGTCTCTCGGACGACGAGTTGACCGAGCAGATGCACAACGATCTGTACGACGGCATGGCCGCCGAGATCATCCAGGGCACGAACATCCTCCTTGGCCGTGGCTGGTCCGCGGATCGCGTCCTCAACGACGCCCTTGTCGAGGGCATGCGGATCGTCGGCGTCGATTTCCGTGATGGCATCCTGTTCGTTCCCGAGGTCCTGCTGGCCGCCAATGCGATGAAGTCCGGGATGGCCATCCTGCGGCCGCTCCTGGCCGAGACGGGCTCAAAGCCCATCGGCAAGGTCGTGATCGGCACCGTCAAGGGTGACATCCACGACATCGGCAAGAACCTCGTCGCGATGATGCTCGAGGGTGCCGGGTTCGAGGTCCACGATCTCGGCATCAACACGGATGCCGAGAAGTTCCTCGCGGCGCTCGAGGAGCACAAGCCGGACATCCTCGGCATGTCGGCCCTGCTCACGACGACCATGCCGTATATGAAGGTCGTCATCCAGACCCTGAAGGATCGCGGCATCCGGGACGACTACATCGTCCTGGTCGGCGGAGCCCCACTGAACGAGGAATTCGGCAAGGCAGTCGGGGCCGATGCCTATTGCCGCGACGCAGCCGTCGCGTCCGAAACCGCCCGCCGGCTCGTTGAGCAGCGCCGTGCGCAGGTCGCCTGAAGCGCCCACGCTCGCTGAAGCGCCCACGCCGCGAGCCGAAGCGCCCACGCCGCGAGCCGCCTCCCGGCCCGCCCAAGAAGTCCCCGTCCGCACGGATCCAAGTCAGTTACGATCCGGCGTCGTGGTATGCGGTGCGCCGACCGGAATCGGGCCCACCTACGATCCCCAGTCGTCGTATCCAACGGCCCCTGCCGATCCCGGGTCCGAGAGCGCTGTCGGAGCTCCGGAATCAGTCCGGCGCACGCTCACCGCGGGCGAACACCGCACGGCCGGAGTCCCAGCCCGCCGCTCGGCGGTGACAACGGCGAGCCTAGTACAACCCCGGGTCGTATCTGAACCTGCGGACGCGGCGGCGGAACCCGCGACGCTGCGCACGGAACCTGCGGTCGCGCGGGCGGCCAACTCGCGGCCGCTCGTCATCGGCTGCGGCGCCCTCGCCCGCGAACTCGTGGCACTCACCCGGCGCGCGGGTCTGCCGGCCGTGGACCTGACCTGCCTCCCGGCCACCCTGCATAACCGGCCGGAGCGAATCCCGGAAGCCGTTCGCGCCCGCATCCGCCGCGCTCGCGCCGCCGGCCGCGAACAACTCTTCGTTGCCTACGCCGACTGCGGAACCGGCGGTCTGCTCGATCGTGTCCTCGAGGAGGAAGGCGTCGCGCGGCTCGAGGGCGCCCATTGCTACGAGGTCTACGCGGGACGCGCCGCCTTCGCCACGCTGGCCGAGGAGGAACCCGGGACGTTCTACCTGACCGACTTCCTCGCCCGCAACTTCGATCGGCTCGTGATCCGCGGTCTCGGACTGGACCGCCATCCGGAGCTGCTGTCGGCCTATTTCGGGAATTACGTCCGCGTCGTGTACCTCGCCCAGACAGACAACACCGACCTGACGAGCCGGGCCCAGCGCGGTGCCCGCCGTCTCGGATTGCGATTCGAGCGCCGGTTCTTCGGCTACGGGGAGCTCGCGCCCGCCGTCACGAGCGTGGGCGCGGTCGGCGCGGCCACCGCACCCGCGTCGGCCACCGTCCCCGAATCGGCACTCTCCGCCGGAGCGGCCTGATGCCCGCGTCCCTCACGGTGATCTGGTGGCGGGCCATGCCGGCCCAGGTGGTCGCGAAGGAGGGGCGCCGGACGCACAAGATCGTGCTCCATCGGCGCTTCCAGGTCGCCATCGACAAGGCGGCGATGCAGGCCGGCAAGCGCGCCGCGAGCGACTACATCGAGGAATGGCGCCGCGAGTCCAAGCCCTGCGGTGACGACCTGGAGACCGTGGCCACCGACGAGGCCGCCCGCCTCGAGGGCCACTACACCCGCGAGGTCCTGGCACGGCTCGTTGCCGCCGGGGGCGTGGATATCGAGAAGACCCCACCCGAGGACGAACCCGCATGACCCACACCGTCGTCTCGTCAGCAACCCGGGAGGTGGTCCTCGGCTTCGATCGACCGTTCGTCCTGATCGGTGAGCGGATCAACCCGACCGGCCGGAAGATGCTGGCCGAGGAGATGCGCAACGGGGACTTCAGCCGGGTCGAGCGCGACGCGATCGCCCAGGTCGAGGCCGGCGCGCACATGCTGGACGTCAATGCCGGCATTCCGCTGGCCGACGAGCCGGCGATCCTGGCGCGGACTGTCCAGCTGGTGCAGGCGCTGGTGGATGTGCCGCTGTCGATCGATTCGTCCATCGTCGAAGCGCTCGAGGCCGGACTCGCGGTCTACCAGGGCAAGGCGCTCGTCAACAGCGTGACCGGTGAAGAGGAGCGCATGGAGCGCGTCCTGCCGCTGATCAGGAAGTACGGAGCCGCCGTGGTGGCAATCTCCAACGACGACACCGGGATCAGCGAGGATCCCGATGTCCGCTTCCTGGTGGCGAAGCGGATCGTCGAGCGAGCCGCGGATCACGGCATCCCACGCGAGGACATCGTGGTCGACCCGCTGGTGATGCCGATCGGTGCGATGCGGACGGCTGGCCAGCAGGTATTCCGGCTGGTCCGTCGATTGCGCGAGGAGCTCGGCGTCAACTCGACCTGCGGGGCATCGAACGTCAGCTTCGGCCTGCCCCATCGCGAGGGGATCAATGCCGCTTTTCTCCCGATGGCGATCGCGTCGGGCCTGACCTCCGCCATCACGAACCCACTCTCGGCCGACGTCCGGGCCGCGATCATGGCGGCCGATGTCCTGATGGGCAACGATCCCGACGCGGGCCGCTGGATTCGAGCGTTCCGACCACCGACGCCCGAGGCGGGCATGGGAAGCGGGCCGGATGGCGCGGCGGCACCCGGCGACCGCGGGCGACGCGTGAACCGACGCGCACTCGCTGGAGCGGCTGCGTCCGGCGCTGGGACCGGCGCCGGAACCGGCGGTGCCCAAGGCGGGGGCGGCGCCTCGTCGTGACCGTGGGTGCCGAGCTGCAGGTCATTTTCACGCCGTCGGGCCGGCGCGGTCGCGTCGCGGACGGGACGACGATCCTGGATGCGGCTCGCTCGCTCGGCGTAGATCTCGACTCCGTGTGCGGCGGGCGCGGCCTGTGCGGCCGCTGCCAGGTCCGGCCGGCCGAGGGCCAGTTCCCGAAGCACGGGATCAGCTCATCCCTCGCGCATCTGTCCGCGGCCGGGGCCGACGAAGCCGAATACGACCGCCTCCGCGGGCTGGCCGCTGATCGCCGGCTCGGCTGCCGCGCAGCGATCCACGGCGACGTCCTGGTCGACGTGCCGCCCGAGAGCCAGGTCCATCGGCAGGTCGTTCGCA
>JBDSJV010000041.1:0-16496 GCA_039917225.1 Candidatus Limnocylindrales bacterium | reverse complement strand
ACCGGGATCGAGATCGTGATCTCGACGGGCTCGTCGACGACCCTCCGTACCCAGATCGAGCAGGGCGCCCAGGCCGACGTGTTCCTGTCTGCTGATCTCGCCAACCCGGAGGCGCTGATCAGGGCCGGATTGGTCGAGGGTCCACTCGTCAGGTTCGCCGGCAACCTCCTGGCGGTCGTCGTACCCGCCGATAACCCGGCGAACCTCCTGCAGCCAACCGACCTGGGGCGCCCTGGCGTTCGCATCGTGGCGGCGTCTGACGGCGTCCCGATCACGGCCTATGCGTCCAGACTCCTGGCCCTGCTCTCGACGCTTCCAGATGCCCCAGCTGATCTGGCCGCCCGATACGACGCCAACGTCGTCAGCCGCGAGGAGAGCGTCGCCGCCGTACTCGCCAAGATCGAGCTCGCCGAGGGCGATGCAGCCGTGGTCTACGCCTCGGATGCCGCCGGCTCCAGCAACGTGGCGACCCTGGCGATCCCGACAGACCGAAACGTCGCCGCCAGCTACGGCGGGGTGGTCCCGGTCGGCGCCGCCGACCCGGTCGCCGCCCGGGCATTCCGGGACTGGCTCGTCGGGCCAGAGGGACAGCTCGTCCTTGTCGAGTTCGGGTTCACCCCGCCCCAATGAGCCGGCGCCTCGTCATTGGATCGGCTGCCCTGTTCGCGGTCTTCCTGGCCCTGCCGGTCGGGACGCTTCTGGTGCGCGCGCTCGGCGTCAGCGACCTTCTTGCCGTGGCGCAGTCTCCCGTCGTGATCAACGCCCTGCGGCTGAGCCTCGCGACCACCCTGACGAGCCTGGTCATCACGGTTGGCTTCGGAACCCCACTCGCCTACCTCCTCGCCCGGCACCGATTCCGGGGCGCCGCGCTGGTCGAGGTCCTGATCGACCTACCGCTGGTCCTGCCACCGTCCGTCGCCGGCCTCGGCCTCCTGCTCGTGTTCGGCCGCCGTGGACTGCTGGGCGACTCGCTCGATGGGCTCGGCCTGTCGATCCCGTTCACGACCGTGGCCGTGATCCTGGCCCAGACGTTCGTCTCGGCACCGTTCTTCATCCGCGCCGCGCGGGCGGGCATCGCATCGGTGCCACGCGACCTGGAGGACGCGGCCCGCGTGGATGGTGCCACGGCCCTGGGCGTCTTCCGCCACGTGACGGCGGCCCTGGCTGGACCTGCCCTCGTGGCCGGTGTCGTCATGAGCTGGGCTCGGTCGCTCGGAGAATTCGGAGCGACCATCCTGTTCGCGGGCAATGTCACTGGCAGAACGCAGACGCTGCCACTGGTCGTCTACTCGGAGTTCGGGGCCGGGGATCTTGATGCCGCGATCGCGGCAGCCGCGGTGCTCGTGCTGGCCGCCATCGGGATCCTGCTGGCTGTCCGACTGTCCAGGGTCTCCCGTGACATCGGCGCGCTGGTCTGAGCGTCGTCGAGAATCGCTCAGCCTGGGGCGTCGCGAATGATCTCGGGGATGACCACGTCGGCCTCGTCGGGGTGGCGGAGGAGGTAGGCGCGAATGAACGGACAGCGGACGGTCACCCGCCGACCAGCCGAGCGCGCCTCCGCCAGCGCGTGACGCGCCAGCGCCGCTCCGACGCCTCGACCCTCGAAGGCGGGAAAGACCTCCGTGTGGACGAGAATCCGGCGGTTGCCGGCCAGGCGATAGTCAAGGAACCCTGCCAGTTCCCCATCGAGATGCGCCTCGAAGCGGCGTGCATCCACCACATCCGCCAGGGTCAACTGCGGGCCGTTCACGCCGTGACGATAGCCGAGCCCCGATCTTCCGGCAGGCCCGGTTGACTACGAGCGATGCGCCGGCTGTGCGAGCCGAGCTGTGCCGACGGCGGCCCCGCTCATCGACGACTATCCTCGGGGGGTGCGACCACTTCCCGCGCCGTTCGACCGCCTCGTCCAGGGCCTGCCCACCGAGATCGCCGTATCCGGCAGTGAGTTGCTCAACCGCCGACTCCTGACCAAGGACATGGCCTTCCCGCTCGACGAGCGGGAAGCGTTCGGGCTGCATGGCCTCCTTCCCGACCGTGTCCTGTCCATCGAGGAGCAGCTGGACCTGGAGCACGAGCACATCCGACGCAAGTCCGATGCCCTCGAGCAGTACATCGGCCTGGCGGCGCTGCAGGACCGGAATGCGACCCTGTTCTATCGCCTCCTGGCCGAGCACATGGAGGAGTACCTGCCGATCGTCTATACCCCGACGGTCGGACGGGCCTGCCAGGAGTTCAGCCACATCGTTCGCCGGACACGTGGCATCTGGCTGACGCCTGCGGACCGGGACCGAATCCCCGAAGCGCTCCGGGGCGCGCCCTTCGAGGACGTCCGGCTCATCGTTGTGACCGATAACGAGCGGATCCTCGGGCTTGGCGACCTCGGCGCTGGCGGGATGGCCATTCCGATCGGGAAACTGGCGCTGTACACGGCCGCGTCCGGCATCCATCCAGTCGTCACGCTTCCGGTTTCACTCGACGTGGGGACGGACAACCAGGCACTCCTGCACGATCCCCTGTACCTGGGGTTCCGCGCTCCCCGGCTCCGCGGGGCAGCGTATGACGCGTTCGTCGAGGCCTTCGTCGAGGGGGTCCAGGAAGTCTGGCCCGGATGCCTCATCCAGTTCGAGGATTTCAAGCAGCACAACGCCCTCCGGATCCTGGATCGTTACCGGCGTCGCGTCCCGTCGTTCAACGACGACATCCAGGGCACGGCGGCGGTCGTCGTCAGCGGCGTCATCGCCGGCATGCGGCACCTCGGCACGACCTGGGCCGACCAGCGCATCGTGCTGGCCGGCGCCGGGGCTGCTGGGACCGGCATCGGCCGCCTCCTTCGGCAGGCGATGATCGCCAGCGGCATGGGCGAGGCCGCCGCGAAGGCGGCGATCGTGTTCGTCGACTCCCGGGGTCTCGTCCACGACGCCCGCCCCGGCCTCGAATCGGGCAAACGGGAGCTCGCGATTCCGGCCGCGATCGCCCGCGACCAGGGCCTCGTGATCCCGGCGGCGGGACGCGGCCCGGACCCGGACCTGCTCGCGGTCGTAACGGCGGCCAGGCCGACGGTCCTCATCGGGACGACCGGCCATGCGGGATCGTTCTCCGAGGCGGTGATCCGGGCCATGGCCGCCGGAACGGCGGATCCCATCGTCATGCCACTCTCGAACCCGACGGCGAACACCGAGGCGCTGCCCGCGGACGTGGTGGCGTGGTCCGGTGGCCGCGCCCTCGTCGCCACCGGCTCGCCGTTCCCAACGGTCGAGCACGAAGGCCGTCGGTGGGAGATCGGCCAGGCGAACAACGTCTTCATCTTCCCAGGCATCGGACTCGGGGCGATCGTCGCCGAGGCGCGCGAGGTGACCGATGAGATGTTCCTGCTTGCCGCGGAGACCGTGGCCGACCACGTAGCTACCGAGCGGCTCGCGGCGGGCGCGCTCTACCCGAGCGTGGCGGATCTCCGCGAGGTATCGCGAGCCATCGCCATCCGGGTCGCCGGCGAGGCGATTCGGGCCGGGCTGTCCCCACTGCCAGCTGACAGCGATGTCACGGCGCTGGTCAATGCCGCCACCTGGCGGCCCGCGTACGCTCCGTACCGCCGCGCCGTGTCCGAGGAGGGATAGCGACCGTCAGGCCGGCATCGGTTCGGGTGCCTCTGGCTCGACCACGTGGGCATCCAGCTCCGGGAACAGCCGTGCCACGACCAGCACGCCGATCAGGCACAGCAGCCCGCCGCTGATCACCGACAGCTGAGCGCCGATGGCCGACGCGACCAGGGCGGCTTCCATGTCCCCGATCTGTGGGCCGCTCCTGACGACGAGCATCTGGATCGATGCCACCCGGCCCCGTAGTTCGTCCGGCGTTTCCATCAGGACGACGCTGGACCGGAGGACCGCCGAGATCACGTCTGCCGCCCCGGCGATGGCAAGGAAAATCAGGGCCAGCGAGAAAAACGCCGTCGACAGGCCGAACAGCAGGATCGCCAACCCCCACCCGGTGACGGCGAGGAGGATGCCGCGACCAACGTGCCGGACCCGGGAGATTCCTCCGGACAGCACGATCGCGAGGAACGCCCCGGCCGCCGGAGCCGAAGCCAGGAGGCCGAGACCGACGGGGCCTACCTTGAAGACGTCGAGCGCGAGGACCGGGTAGAGCGTCTGCGGGCTGCCGAAGATCATCGCGTTGAGGTCGATGGCGAAGGTCGACATGATGAGGCGGCGCGCGCGGACGAACCGCAGCCCTTCGCGGATGGCTGCCAGTCCCGGTCGAGCCGGCAGCCCGATCGGCGCGATCGGGCGCATGCCCACGATCGTCGCCAGGGATAGGCCGTAGGTCGCCACGTCAACAGCGAACGCTCCAGCCACTCCAGTGGTCGCGATCAGGACCCCCGCCAGAGCCGGGCCAAGGACCGACCCGCCGTTGAAACTCAGCTGGCCGAGCGCGATCGCGGCCCGCAGCCGCTCCCGTGGCACCAGTCGCGGAATCGCCGATGAGCGCGCCGGAGCCTCAAACGCCATGAACCCCGCCCCGACGAAGGCGACGATGAACAGGAGCGGGATCGAGGGCTGGTCCTGGAGCGAGAGAACGGCGAGGGTCAGACTCGTGATCGCCAGGCCGGCCTGGGCGGCCAGCAACACCCGCCGCCGGTCCAGCGCATCGGCAATCGCACCGCCACCCAGTCCAAACAGCAGCATCGGGATCAGCTGCGTCAGGACCAGCCCCGCCAGCGCGAGCGTGGAGCCGGTCAGGACGTACACCTGGTACGGCAGTGCCACCCGCGTGATCTGGTTGCCGATGACGCTGATCGACTGCCCCACCCAGAGGCGCCGGAAATCGACATCCCGCCGCAATGGCTCGATGTCGATGACCAGGCCGCGCGCCCTGGTCGCGCGCCGCTTCGCCGGCCCGCTCACGATCGGCGGGCTCCGAGACCTACTTGTCGCGTTCGACGGTGGCGAGCGAGGCTTGAGCGGCTGCGAGCCGGGCGACCGGGACGCGGAACGGCGAGCAGGAGACGTAGTCGAGACCGATCTTCTCGCACTTGGTGATCGAAGCCGGATCTCCGCCGTGCTCACCGCAGATGCCGAGCTCGAGACCTGGCTTCGTGGCCCGGCCCTTCTCGACGGCAATCCGCATCAGGCCCGCGACTGCGTCGTCGAGGGTCTGGAACGGGTTGAAGGGCAGGATCTTGTCCTCGACGTACTTGAGGAGGAACCCGCCCTCGGCGTCGTCGCGGCTGTAGCCGAACGTCATCTGGGTCAGGTCGTTCGTGCCGAAGCTGAAGAAATCAGCCTGGGTGGCGATCTCGTCGGCCGTCAGGGCGCCACGCGGGACCTCGATCATGGTTCCGAACTTGTACTCGACGGTCATGCCCGCGGCGGCCTCGACGGCCTTTGCCTCGGCCTCGAGGATCTCCCTGGTCCGAGCCAGCTCGTTCACGTGGCCAACCAGCGGGATCATGATCTTGGCGATGGGGTTCCCACCGGCCTGCTTCCGGGCGATCTCGGCGTTGAGGATGGCCCGCGTCTGGGTCTTCACGAAGTCCGGGATCATCAGGCCGAGCCGACAGCCACGGAGCCCGAGCATCGGGTTCTGCTCGTGCAGGGACTTGATCGTCGCGAGCAACTCGCGATCCTCCGCGGAGGCGTCGTCGCCGGCCTTGGTGACCTTGACGAGTTGCTCCTCGAGATTCGGCAGGAACTCGTGGAGCGGCGGATCGATCAGCCGGATCACGACCGGGAGGCCGTCCATAGCCTCGAAGATGCCCTCGAAATCGCCCTGCTGGAGGACCTCGAGCTTGGCCATGGCGGCATCGAACGTCGCCACTGCCTCCTGCTCATCGGCATCCAGCGTCGCGCCAGTGGCGAAACGCGCCTTGGCCCGGGTCGCCCGGTTGGCAACGAGGATGGCGCCACGGACGATCTCGAGTCGGTCGCCCTCCCGGAACATGTGCTCGGTCCGGCACAGGCCGATGCCCTGGGCGCCGTAACGGCGGGCCTGGGCGGCTTCCTCGGGCTTGTCCGCGTTGGTCCAGACCTCCATCCGGCGGACCTTGTCCGCCCAGCCGAGGATCGCCTGGAGTTGCGGCTGGTCCTCGAAACGGGCCGAGATCGTCGGCAGCGGGCCCGAGAACAGGTCGCCGGTCGTGCCGTCGAGGCTGATCCAGTCGCCCTCGCCGAAGGCGATGTCCGACGAGGCCGAGGTTGCCCGCTTCGTCGCGTAGTCGATGACGAGATCGGCGCAACCTGCGACGCATGGCTTGCCGATCTGGCGAGCCACGACCGCCGCATGGGAGGTGGCACCGCCACGAGCCGTGATGATGCCCTCCGCCACGGCCATGCCGTGGAAGTCATCCGGCGATGTCTCGACCCTGACCAGGATCACCTTCTCGCCACGGGCGACCCACTCGACGGCCACGTCGGCATCGAAGACGGCGCGACCGACGGCGGCTCCCGGGGAGGCGTTGAGGCCCTTGACGATCTGCGTCGCGCCCTTGCGGGCACCTGGGTCGAATTGATCGCGCAGGAGCTGGTCCACCATCGTCGGCTCGATCCGGCCGATGGCCTCCTCCTGGCTGAGGATCCCCTCCTCCACCATGTCGACCGCGATCTGGACGGCGGCGGCGGCGGTGCGCTTGGCTGAGCGGGTCTGGAGCATGTACAGGCGCCCGCGTTCGATCGTGAACTCGAGATCCTGGACGTCGCGATAGTGGCGCTCGAGCCGATCTGCGATCGCCTGGAACTCGTCGTAGACCGCGGGCATGATCTCGCGCATCTGGGCAATCGGCTGCGGCGTCCTGATGCCCGCCACCACGTCCTCACCCTGGGCGTTGGTCAGGTACTCGCCGTAGAGGGCCTTGGCGCCCGTGTTCGGGTCGCGGGTGAAGGCCACACCGGTACCGGAATCGTCGCCCATGTTGCCGAAGACCATGGTCACGACATTCACCGCGGTCCCGAGGTCGTGGGCGATCTTGTTGTACTCGCGGTAGTCGCGGGCGCGCTTTCCGAACCATGACGCGAAGACGGCCTTGGTCGCGAGGTCCAGTTGCTCGTTCGCGTCCTCGGGGAACTCGCGTCCGGTGACTTCGCGGACGATGGTGCGGTACTGGCCGGCCAGGTCGCGAAGGTCCGCGGCCGAGAGGTCCGTATCCAGCTTCGCGCCGCGCTCGTGCTTCATGATCTCGAGCGGGCGGTCAAACCGTTCGCCGGGCACCTCCATCACGATCCGCCCGAACATCTGGATGAAGCGGCGATAGGCATCCCAGCCGAAGCGCTCGTTCCCGGTCAGGGCAACGAGGCCCTCGAGGGTCGCCTGGCTGAGGCCGAGATTGAGGACGGTGTCCATCATGCCGGGCATGGAGAACTTGGCCCCGGACCGGACCGACACGAGCAATGGGTTACCCGGATCACCAAACCCCTTGCCAGTCTCCACCTCGACCTGCCTGATGGCCTCCAGGATGTCCTCCCACAGCCCATCAGGCAGCCGTGATCCGGCCGTGAAGTAGTCATTGCAGGCTTCGGTCGTGATCGTGAAACCGGGTGGAACGGGCAGGCCCGCGCTGGTCATCTCGGCGAGGCCGGCGCCCTTGCCGCCGAGCAGATCGCGCATCGTCGCGTCGCCCTCGGCCCGTCCGGCTCCCCAGGCGTAGATGTAGCGCTTCGCCGCGCGATGGGCGCGATCCGTCCGGGCAGGTGACATGAGGGCAGGCTCCTTCACTGATTGGGCGCTGGCGGCACGCAGCCGCGGTGGATCGGTGGATTGCGGCAATTGTACCGTCGGAGGCGGACCGGGCCGTCGGACCGCGTGGGCCAACCCGCATCTACAATCGTGACGAGCAGATCCTCACGGAGCCACCACGACCCTCATGACCCACCACGCCGAAGACAAACGGATCATCGATGCCGATGCGCCCGTCTACAACGCCACCCTCGTCCGCCGCGAGGATCAGTCCGGCGACCTCGGTTCGTTCTGGGTGCACCTGGACGGCGATCCGGTCGCCTTTGCGCCGGGTCAATACCTGACCCTCGGCGTCGTGGTCGATGGCAAGCTGCTCCAGCGGCCGTACTCGGTCGCGTCCGCGCCCCAGGACAGCGGGACCGAAGGCTACGAATTCTACGTTCGGCTCGTGCCGGTCATCCGGTTCACGACGGCCCTCTGGCGAATCCCGATCGGCCATCGTATGCGACTGATCGGACCAAAGGGCAAGTTCCTCCTCGAACCCGACGACGACCGCACGCATCTGTATGTCTCGACCGGAACGGGGATTGCGCCGTTCATCAGCATGATCAGGGACACGCTGCTTCGCGGAGATCCGCGCAAGACCGTCGTACTCCACGGCTGCTCCTACGAGGACGAGCTCGGCTACCGCGATTACCTCGAGTCGCTCGAGCGTGACGGTACCTACCCTGTTGCCTACGTCCCCACCATCTCGCGTCCGGATAGCCCACGGAACGCCGGCTGGACCGGTCGGACTGGTCGCGTCGAGATGGTCGTAAGTGCCGTCTGCAAGGACCTCGGTCTCCGTCCCGACGAGACCGTCGTCTACATCTGCGGCAATCCCGAGATGATCCTGAACGTCGAGCGATCCCTGATGGACCGCGGCTTCCCGGAGTTCCACGTCAAGAAGGAGCTCTACTGGCCAAAGGGGAAGGACGCCGCCCTCAAGACGGGTTGATGGAGCGCGGTACGACCCGGGAGGCCCTTCCGGGAGGTGACGTTCGGCCCCCGGCAACCGTGCGGTCCGGCGCTGTCGGCGCGGGCCGTGCCCGGGCGACCATCAGGACAGGAATTCCTAGCTTGGTGTCCCGAATGCATCGCATTCTCAAGAATGAGCAGCTCTCTCCCAACGTGACCCGCCTCGTCGTGGAGGCTCCGCGGATTGCCGAGATCCGGCAACCCGGCCAGTTCGTGATCGTGCATCTCGGCCCCGGGGCCGAGCGAATCCCGCTGACGATCGCTGACGGCGACAGCGCGGCTGGCACGATCTCGCTGGTGATCCAGGCGATCGGCAAGAGCACCACCGATCTCGTGGAGCTCCAGCCGGGCGACGCGATCGCCGATATCGCCGGTCCTCTGGGCCGACCGACCGAGCTGCCAGAATCAGGACATGCAGTCTGTGTCGGCGGAGGTGTCGGGACCGCGGTCATCCTTCCGATCGCCCGGGAACTCAGCCGGCGAGGGGTCGCGGTGACCAGCATCATCGGCGGGCGGTCGCGAGAGTGGGTCATCCTTGAGCCCGAGCTGGCGGCCTGCGGGACGGTCGTCGCGTGCACGGATGACGGCAGCTACGGCCGGCCCGGCTTCGTGACCCAGGCGCTCGCGGATGTCCTTGCTGCGCAGGAGACCATTGAGGTCTTCGCCGTCGGCCCGGTACCGATGATGCGGGCCGTGGCGGAGATGACGCGGCCGCTGGGAGTCCAGACGACGGTCTCACTGAACCCGGTGATGGTCGACGGGACCGGGATGTGCGGCGGCTGCCGGGTGACGGTCGACGGCGAGACGCGCTACGCGTGCGTCGACGGACCAGAGTTCAACGGCCACCAGGTCGACTTCGGCGAACTGGCCGATCGCCTCACCACCTATCGACCCTTCGAGCAGGCAGCCCTCGAGCGCCGAGCCTGTGAGGTTGGGCTGCGCACGCGGCCGAAGACTGAATCGGGAGTCACCGCACCCACAGGGGGAGTCACGGCATGACCGAGCAGCGTCCCGCATCCTCCGGGAGCTCCGAGCCGGGCCCGTCGACGCCAGGGGACTCCGAACCGCACAAGCTGACCCCGAAGGAGCGCATGGCGATCGACCGGGTTGCCATGCCCGAGCAGGACGCCACCGCCCGGGCGACCAATTTCCGCGAGGTCAACCTGGGTCTCACCTACCAGCTCGCGATGCTCGAGGCGGAACGGTGCCTCATGTGCCCCAAGCCGTACTGCGTCGGTGGCTGCCCGGTCCGGGTCAATATCCCGCGATTCATCCGGCTCCTGCGCGAGGGAGACCTGCCTGGGGCCGCCGAGTCCCTCCTGGACGACAACGCTCTGCCGTGCGTCACCGGCCGGGTCTGCCCGCAGGAGACCCAGTGCGAGGGGGTCTGCCTCCGGGGCAAGAAGGGCAAGTCGGTCGGAATCGGCAGCCTCGAGCGATTCGTCGCCGACTGGGCCCAGGCCAACCCGGATGCGGTGCCGCCGCCCCACGCGACCCCGAACGGTCGGAACGTGGCGATCGTCGGTTCCGGCCCGGCCGGTCTGGCGGCGGCCGGCGAACTGGCCAAGCACGGCTATGCGGTCACGATCTTCGAGGCATTCCACGCCCCCGGCGGCGTGTTGATCTACGGCATTCCCGAATTCCGGCTCCCGAAGGACATCGTCCAGGCCGAGGTGAACCGCCTCGTCGACCAGGGCGTCCAGATCGAGCCGAACGCCATCATCGGCAAGACGTTCACGCTGCCCGAGCTTCGGGAGCGCTTCGATGCGATCTTCGTCGCGGTCGGGGCCGGATTGCCGGTCTTCATGAACGTGCCCGGCGAGAACTACAAGGGCGTCTACTCGGCCAACGAGTACCTGACCCGGGTCAATCTCATGGGTGCCTGGAACGAGAACACGGAGACGCCAGTTCTCCACGGTCAGCGGGTCGCCGTGGTCGGTGGCGGCAACGTCGCGATGGACGCGGTTCGAACGTCGCGTCGGCTCGGCGCGAGCGAAGCGACGATCGTCTATCGCCGCGGCCATGATGAATTGCCGGCGAGGGCCGAGGAAGTCCACCACGCCGAGCAGGAGGGAGTCCGGTTCGAGCTGCTGGCGGCGCCGCTGGAGGTGATCGGAGACGATCAACGCTGGGTGACGGCCCTGCGCTGCCAGCGGATGGAGCTCGGCGAGCCCGACGCGTCCGGCCGCCGGCGACCCGAACCAGTTCCGGACTCGGAATTCGAGATCCCATGCGACATGGTCGTGGTGGCCATCGGGACACGCTCCAATCCCCTGCTCACGGCGTCGGCCCCGGAGCTCAACGTCAACGAATGGGGCTACATCGTCACCGACGAGTTCGGGATGACGTCCATGCCGGGCGTCTTCGCCGGCGGAGACATCGTCCGCGGTGCGGCGACGGTCATCCTGGCGATGGGTGACGGCAAGCGCGCGGCGACCTCGATCGACGCCTATCTCCGCGGCGAGTGGCCGCCGGTGGCGGACGAGCCGGCGCCGCTGGCATCCGCCAGGGCGACGCGCTGATCTGAGGGGGCGCTCCCCGTCCCGTTACGGCCGGGCAGCCTCCATCAAATCGAGGATCGCGCGCTTGACGCCCTCGATCGGGATCCGTTCCTGGGTCATCGTGTCGCGGTCGCGAACGGTCACCGCGAGGTCCTCGAGCGAGTCCACGTCCACGGTCACGCACCACGGGGTGCCGATCTCGTCCTGGCGCCGATAGAGCTTGCCGATGGCGGCGGTGTCATCGTAGACGGCCATCATGTCCCGCTTGAGATCACCGAGGATCCGGTGGCAGAGCTCGACGATCTCGGGGCGCTTCTTGAGCAACGGCAGCACTGCGACCTTGTACGGCGCGAGATCCGGATGCAGCGCGAGGGACACCCGTCGCTCGCCGCGAACCTCCTCCTCGCGGTAGGCGTCGATGAGGAAGGTGAAGGCGGCGCGATCGGCGCCCGCAGCCGTCTCAACGATCCAGGGGATGAAGTGCTCCTCGGTCGCCGGGTCGAAGTACTCGAGGTTCTCGCCGGACGCCTCGGCATGGCGTGAGAGATCGAAGTCCCCGCGGTTGTGGACACCCTCGAGCTCCTTCCAGCCAAACGGGAAGCGATACTCGACGTCGACGGCCTTCTTCGCGTAGTGGGCCAGCTCATCGGGAGCGTGCTCGCGCAGGCGGAGCCGCTCCGGAGCCACGCCGTACTGCTCGTACCACGCCTTCCGGCGCGGCAGCCACTCCTCGAACGACGCTGACGCGGCGTCGCCGGGTCGGACGAAGTACTGCATCTCCATCTGCTCGAACTCGCGCATCCGGAAGACGAAGTTGCCGGGGCTGATCTCGTTGCGGAAGCTCTTGCCGATCTGGGCGATTCCGAACGGGACCTTCTTCCGGCTCGACTGCTGGACGTTCTTGAAGTTGACGTAGCTGCCCTGGGCGGTCTCGGGCCGGAAGTAGACCACCGAGGCGTCGTCCTGGACCGGACCCATGTAGGTCTGGAACATGAGGTTGAAGCGTCGAGGCGCTGACAACGGGCCGCCATCATTGGGACAGACGAGCTTGAACCGCTCGATGACCGTCGCGTCCGTCAGGTCCGTGGTCGTGAGGTTCTCGGCACCGGGGAGCTCATCCAGCCTATAGCGTCGGTGGCAGGAACCGCACTCGACCAGTGGATCGCTGAACGATCCGACGTGACCGGATGTGATCCAGACCTGCGGGTGCATGAGGATCCCGGCATCCAGGCCAACGATGTCGTTTCGCTCCTGGACCATCGCCTTCCACCAGGCCCGCTTGACGTTGTTCTTGAGCTCGACCCCGAGTGGTCCGTAATCCCAGACGGCGCTGATGCCCCCGTAGATCTCCGAACTCGGGAACACGAAGCCGCGGCGCTTCGAGAGACTGACGATCGTTTCGAGGTCCGGGACTGCAGACGGAACGTCGTTGGGGTCGTGGATCGGGGTGGTCGTCACGGAGGCTCCTGTTGGCGCTCGACCGTGGCATGGCCGGCGCGGGAGGGGTGGGCCTGCCGATGCTAGCAGACCCGACCGACCCTACCGGGGGAGACCCACGAACCGGGTCGGCGTGATCCGGATCGGCAGGCTGTAGGTCTGGCTCATCACCGCGGGGCCACCGAGACTCCGGTCGATCGACGGGCCATATTTCGCCAGGAAGGCAGGGTTGTCCGGGATGGCCGGATAGTCGAGATCGATCCGGGCCGTGCCCTCGATGACGAGGTACTCGTCCGCTTCGGGATCGGCCCGGAGATGGAACGAGACCTGCGGATTGGCCGCCAGGTTGGCGTTCCGTCGCGCCCGATGATCGCTGTAGAAGATCAGCTCGCCATCGACCCACAGGAACCAGATCGGCATGCTCTGCGGCTGGCCGGTCGGCGTGACGGTGGTCAGCCAGCCGACCCTGTCGTCGGACAGCCGTTCGAGTGCGCGCTGCCCTGCGGGCGTCGCCGGATTCAGCATCAGACCGGTGCCTCCGTTCCTTCGCGCCTCGAAGCGCGCACCTCATCGAGAAAGGCCAGGGATTTCGGCTGGCGCTCGAGTGTGTACTCGAGAAAGGCCCGCATAGCCCGTTCGACTTCAAGCTCGACGCCACGCCTGACACGGAGACCTGCCAGGGCCTCGGTATCCATGCGCTGGTACGCCTTCAGGACCTTGAGGGCCTCCAGGGACAGCTCGGTGCGGTCGTGTGCTGGCCCGGGGCACCTCTCGCACAGGACGCCACCGAGCGGCGGAACCCAGCGGTAGCGCTCATCCGCTTCGAGGAGCCGGCCGCACTCGACGCATCGATCGACCTCGGGCCGGAGCCCGAGCTCGTCGGCGAGGTGCATCTCGAACCAGCGGGCGACTCTCGCCGGCGCCATCCCACCATCAAGGATCTCGTAGCCGCGCTTGAGGAGTACGTAGATCGACTCGGCGGCGTGCCGCTCCTCCTGGGTCCGATCCGCCAGCTCGGCCATGTAGGACGCCGTGCCGAACGAGACGAGGTCGTCGCGCAACTGGAGCCACGGGTGAATGACCTCGACCTGGGTCACCACGTCGAACGTCCGGCCGCGGGCGAGGGCGAGGCGCAGCTCGGCGAATGGCTCGAGGCTGCCACCGATCCGCGATGACGGCCGGCGGATCCCCTTCGCGATCGCCTTGACCTTGCCGGATCCCGGCGTCAGGAGGGTCAGGATGCGATCGGCCTCGCCGTAATCGAAGCGCGACAGGACGATGGCATCAGTGGTGTAGCGACGCGGGGCAGGCACACCGAGACGGTAGCACCGGAGCCTCGCGTCATCCCGGCGGCCGGCGACGGACCGATCGTACCGGCTGCAACAGGCTACTCGGACCGCGCACGTTTGTGTGGGTGACGATACACTCGCCGCGTGACGACGACGGCGGCCCCCGACCTCGATCTTGGCAAGCTCATCGCGGATACGGAGGAGGAGATCCTCCGGCTGGTCCGGGATCGCGATCCGTCGACCATGGGCGTCTACGAACAGTGCCGCTACCACCTTGGGCTCGATGGCGAGACGGGCGTGTCCGGCAAGCGCATGCGTCCGCTCCTCGGGCTGCTCGCCTACGCCTCGATCACCGGAGACCACCGGGCCGCCCTGCCTGGCGCAGCGGCCGTAGAGCTCGGTCACAACTTCAGCCTGGTCCACGACGACATCGAGGACGGGGACCGGGAACGGCGTCACCGACCCACGCTGTGGAGCCTGCACGGGGTCCCGCAGGCCATCAACACCGGCGACATGTTGTTCAGCCTCAGCCGGATCGCGCTGCACCGGCTGACCGACCTCGGCTTCAGCGACCACAAGGTGCTCCGGTTGATGCGCCTGTACGACCGGACCTGCGTCGCCCTGTGCGAAGGCCAGTACATCGACATCTCGACCAGCGAGACGGACGAAGTCATGTCCGTCGAGCTCTACTTCGACATGATCGGCCGCAAGACAGCGGCCCTCATCGCCGCATCGATCGAGGCCGGCGCCCTGCTGGCGACCGATGATGAGCACGTCATCGATCGGTACCGGGCCTTCGGCTGGGATCTCGGTCTGGCGTTCCAGATCAACGACGACCTCCTCGGGATCTGGGGCGAGGAGCAGGCCACGGGCAAGGAACCGACCGACGTGGCCCGTCGCAAGAAGACCCTGCCGGTCATCTATGCGTTCGAGCATGCCGCTCCGGCTGATCGCGCCCGCCTGGCCGAGCTCTACGCCGAGAGCGAGCCGTCCGCGGCGGGCATCGCCGAGATCATTTCGATCCTTGAGCGCAGCGGAGCGGAGGTTTACACGCGGACGCAGGCCCGCCTGCATCGCGATCGGGCGCTGGAGGCCCTCGATGCGGCCGGCGTCGTCCTGCCGGAGGCGCGGGCACGCCTCGAGGAGATCATCATCCGGGTGATCTCCGCCTGACCGTCGGCGCACGCCGCGGCGGGGACCGGGGCCGGAAATCGTCCGGGATCAGTCCCCGTCTTCGCCCAGCTGGCCTACGTGGTGCCGGACGACCAGCACCTTGCCGACGCGGCGACCATCTGTAGTTTCAACGGTCAGCGTGAGCCCCCCGACCGTGATCTGGTCGCCCGGCTTGGGGACACCCCCCATCCGGTGATAGAGCAGTCCGCCAACGGTGTCGTACTCCTCTTCATCCTCGAGTACGAGCGAGATATCGAAGACCTCGCCCAGCTCGTCGACATCGGCCCGGCCATCAACTCTGGCTTCGTTCTCGGAGAGGCGCACGACCATCGGCTCCTCGACGTCGTATTCGTCCTGGATCTCCCCGACGATCTCCTCGAGCAGGTCCTCGATGGTCACGATGCCCGCCGTGCCGCCGTACTCGTCGAGGACGATCGCGAGATGGACCTTGCGACGCTGCAGCTCGTGGAGCAGGTCGTCGATGGTCATCGACTCGGGGACCAGGACCGGCGGTCGGAGCAACGCCCGCAGCGCCGGACGCGGGGCAGCATCGGACTTGAGATATGGCAGGAGGTCCTTGGCGTAGAGGATTCCGACGATCTCGTCGAGCGACTCCTCGTAGGCCGGAATGCGCGAATGGCCCTCGGCAATGACGAGGTCGATCGCATCCTCGAACGATGCGGTCGCATGGATCCCGGCAATCGAAACGCGCGGGACCATCACCTCGTGGACGCGCCGCCCGCCGAGCTCGATGACGGCGTTGATCATCTGCTCCTCTTCGGCCTCGAGGACTCCCTGCTCGCCGCCGCGCTCGACGATGAGCCGCAGCTCCTCGGCCGTGATCGCGGCCTCCGAGGAAACCTCGGCGCCGAGGATCCGGGCGATAGCCCGGGTCACGCCGGTCAGGACGACCACCACTGGACCGAGGACGCGGGCCAGGAAGTCGATCGGCCGCGACAGGGCGATGGCATACCGCTCCGGGTTTCCAAGGGCGAGCGTCTTGGGAACGAGCTCGGCGAAGACGATCGTGAACAGCGCCAGCAGCACGGTCACGGTCGTCAGGGCGACGAGGGCGGCCGTCTCGTCCGGCATCCCGGTCGTGGCGAGCAGGTCCGTCAGCCCG
The DNA here is from genome assembly GCA_039917225.1 of Candidatus Limnocylindrales bacterium. Classification (GTDB taxonomy): domain Bacteria; phylum Chloroflexota; class Limnocylindria; order Limnocylindrales; family CSP1-4; genus UBA5189. Next base: position 288 of record JBDSJV010000041.1, on the reverse strand, counting down.
GTAACGAGAGTGAGGGCCGCGTAGGCCGAGGCGAAGAAGCCGATGAAGGTCAGGCCGAGCTGTGACACCGCGAGGAACCGTCCCGGATCGTCCAGCAGACGGCGGACGCGTCGGGCACCTCGATTGCCCTCCTCGACCAGTTGATCGACCCGGCTGCGACGGACCGAGACAAGGGCAATTTCAGCGGCGACGAAGAACGCCTCGAGCAACGTCAGCCCGAGGAGGACGAGGATCTCCGGGATCGGGCTGCTCATTCGGACGCTGGGGGCTCGGCGGCGGCGGCGCGCG
>JBDSJV010000040.1:0-3352 GCA_039917225.1 Candidatus Limnocylindrales bacterium | reverse complement strand
CGACGGTCTCCCGGCCGTTCGATCTGACCCGGAACGGGTTCGTGCTCGGTGAGGGCGCCGGCGGCCTGTTCCTGGAGGACCTCGAGCTGGCGAAGGCCCGCGGGGCGAAGATCTATGCCGAGGTCGTGGGTTACGGCTCAGCCGCCGACGGCTGGGACATGATCCAGCCCGCCGAGCACGGCACCGGGTCGGCCCGGGCGATGAAGATGGCGCTCGATCGGCGCGGCGTGCCCGCCGACGAGGTTGACCTGATCAACCCGCACGGAACCTCGACGCCGGTGGGCGACGCTCGAGAATCCGAGGCCATCTGGACGGTCTTCGGGGATCGATCGGCCGGAGCACGGCGCTCGCTCGCGATCAGCGCGACGAAGTCGATGACGGGCCACATGATGGGCGCCGCCGGTGCCTTCGAGGCCTTCGCGACCGTCATGTCGATCGCCACCCAGACCGTGCCCGGGACGCTCAACTACCGCGACCCCGACCCGGCCTGCGATCTGTGGGTCGTGGGCGAGACCATCGAAACGCCGGTCCGCTACGGGCTGTCGAACAGCATCGGGCTCGGCGGCCACAACGGGGCCGTCATCTTCAAGCGGTACGACGGAGATTGAGCCGCCCCTGTGAGCGGCCAGCGCGCCGGTACAATCGCCCAACCAGCCGCCCGCGAGGTGTCGACCGTGCCTAGCCAGGATCCCGCCCGCCGAGCCGTCGTGACCGCTATGGGCGCCATTACGCCCATCGGCAACGACGCGGACACGTTCTGGGCCAATCTGCTGGCTGGCGTCTCCGGCGGTGGACCGATCACGACCTTCGATACGACAAACCACGACGTGAAGATCGCGGCCGAGGTCAAGGACTTCGATCCAACCGCCACGATGGACCGCAAGATGGCGCGCCGGATGAGCCGCTTCATTCACTTCGGCGTAGCCGCCGCGACCGAGGCGATCGAGCGCTCCGGGATCGATTTCTCCACCTGGACCGCAGAACAGCGTGATCGAGTCGGCGTGGTCCTCAATACCGGCGGCGGTGGCATGGAGCAGGTGGTGGAGGGTGCCCGAGTGCTCTTCGACCGGGGGCCAGGACAGGTCAGCCCGTTCGCGATCCCGGCCGTCTCCGGGAGCATGGCCGCCGCGCAGGTCTCGATGAAATACGGCCTGACCGGACCGGTCATCACGCAGGTTGCGGCCTGTGCCTCGGGCGTGATCGCGTTCCAGGATGCCCTTCGACTGATCGCCAACGACGAATGCGACGTGGTCATTGCCGGCGGCTCGGAGGCGCCGCTCCTGCCGATGGCCTTCGCGGCACTTGGCAACATGGGCGCCCTGTCAAAGCGAAACGACGATCCAGCCGGCGCCTCGCGGCCCTTTGACCGGACACGGGACGGGTTCGTCTTCGGCGAGGGGGCCGGTGTCTGCGTCGTCGAGTCGGCGGCCCACGCGAGGGCACGAGGGGCGACGATCCTGGCCGAGATCGTTGGCGCGTCACTGACCGCGGATGCCTTCCACATCTCCGCCCCGGAGCCGACGGGGCGCGGCGCGGCGATGGCCATGGGCAACGCGATGCGCAACGCCGGGATCGGGCCGACCGATGTCGACTACCTGGTGGCCCATGGGACCTCGACGCCGCTCAACGACGTGACTGAGACGAAGGCGATCAAGCGGGCGTTCGTCGAACGCGCTGCGTCGCTCCCGATCTCGTCGCCGAAATCGATGGTCGGACATATGCTCGGCGCCGCCGGCTCGATCGCGGGAATCGCCGCGATCGGCGCCATTCGCGACGGCTGGATCCCGCCGACGATCAACCTGCGGGAGCCCGATCCCGAGTGCGATCTCGACTACACGCCGAACGTCAAGCGCAAGGTCCGGGTCGATACGGCGATGATCAACGGCTTCGGTTTCGGTGGCCAGAACGCCGTTGCGATCTTCCGGCGGTTCGAGGACTAGTCAGTCGCGGAGCCTTCGCCCCTCGAAGGATTCCAGGGCCGCGGCCAGCGATGATGGGACCGGGATCGGTCGCTCTGCCCGGTAGTCGTACGACACGAGGACCGAGTCGGCGACCGCGACGAGCCGCGCGGATCCGTAGCGGCTCTTGGGCGCCGTGAGGCGGTGAACCATCCGGAAGCTCGTCCGGCCGATGTGCTCCACCCGGGTCTCCACGGCGAGGGCCTCGCCGTAGTAGGCCTGACTCCGATACGTCACCCGGATCTCGGCCAGGATCATGGCCTCCTGGGCGCCATGGACACCGAGCTGGAACGGCTCCCCGGTCACCGTCTCGTAGTAGGCGGCGCGGCCGATCTCCACGTAGGTGAGGTAGGCGGCGTTGTTGACGTGCCCCATCGCGTCCGTGTCCGCCAGTCGCACCTCGATCCGGTGAGCATGGGCGAAGTCGCCGGGAAGATCACGGGCATCATCGCCGCCGACGGCGCGCGACCGGGGCGCGGGCGCTGGTTGGTTCATGAGGCGAGTGTACGGCGCCGATCGCCGCGGTTCGGATCATGGGCGCTACTCCCAGCGGAAGGTCCGGATCGCGAGCGCCGCGGCCCCGACACCCCAGACGAGGAGCGTGAGGACCGATCGAACCTGGTCAACCGGACCGCCGAGCGCGGCCCGGAAGAGGTCGGCGAGCGCCGCCGCCGGTAGCACGTTGGCAATGGCTTCGAGGGGGCCCGGAAGGTGGTCCACTGGCAGGACGATGCCGCCGACCATCAGGAAGATCAGGAACAGCGCATTGGCAAGCGCGAGGGTCGCCTCGGCGCGAAGCGCTCCGGCCAGCAACAGGCCCAGCCCGGCAAAGGCAAGGGTCCCGAGCAGCAGGGCCAGGGCGAACATCGCGAAGGACGCTCCCGCTGGAACCGTCCAGCCGAGGAGCCCAACCGCCACCGCGAGGAGGACTGCCACCTGGAGCAGTTCGAGGACGAGCACGGCGGACAACTTTGCGGAAACGAGCCCCCAGCGCGGCAGCGGCGCCCCGCCGAGCCGCTTGAGGACCCCGTAGGACCGTTCGTAGGCCGTCGCGATTCCCAGGTTGACGAGGCCGCTGGCGATGACCGCGAGCGCGAGCGCTCCGGGCAGGAGGAAGTCGACCGGGCGACCGGCGACGCCGGGCACGATCCCGACCGTGGCAAAGAACAGGAGGACAGCGGCGGGGATGACCATCGTGACGAGCACGTTCTCGCCGCGGCGGGCCGTCAGTCGCAGCTCCTGGGCGGCGAGTGCGGAAACCGCCCGGATGGGCGCCGCCGGGCGGCTCACGGAGCGGGCTCCCCGGCATCCGATCGTTCTGACGCGCGGTCACCCGTCAACTCGAGGTAGCGCTCTTCCAGGGTGGTGGCGGCGGCCCGGAGTTCGTTGATCTG
>JBDSJV010000039.1:0-6577 GCA_039917225.1 Candidatus Limnocylindrales bacterium | reverse complement strand
CAGGATCGGGACGGCCTCCTGGGCGACGATCGGGCCCCCGTCGAGCGTCGCATCGACGAAGTGCACCGTGCAGCCGGTCACGGCAACCCCGTGGGCCAGCGCGTCGCTGACGGCGTGACCACCAGGGAATGCCGGAAGGAGGCTCGGGTGCGTATTCAGGATCCGACCCTGGACCGCGGTGATGGTCCGCGGACCCACGATCCGCATGTATCCGGCGAGGGCGACGAGCTCGATGCGGGCGGCCCCGAGTGTCTCAGCGAGCGTCCCGTCGTCCCCGCCGGGCACGAGGGCAGTCTCGATCCCCTGCTCCATCGCCCAGTCGAGGGCCGGACAGGCCCGATCGCTGAAGACCAGCGCGAGATCTGCCCCAAGTTCGCAACGGTGCGCAGCAGCCGCGAGGGCCTGGAGGTTGCTCCCGGCCCCGGACACGCCGACGGCCAGCCGCGGCGCCGCCGCGGGGCCGCCCACGCCCATCGGATCCGTCATGATCCCGACTCCCGTCCGACCTCGACGTAGCGACCGCCGAGCTCGGCCGCAGGTTCCACGGTCCCGATCGCGATGGCATCCGGCAGCGCGCTCATTGCGGTCTCGACGGCGCCCGGCGCGACGATCACGACCATCCCGATCCCGCCGTTGAACGTCGCACGAAGCTCCCCGTCATCGATGCCTCCGAGCGCGCCGAGCAGGGTCATGACCGAGGGCATCGTCCAGCGGCGCGAATCGACGCGCGCTCCGAGATCCGCCGGCAGCGCCCGCGGAACATTCCCCGGCAGGCCGCCGCCCGTGACGTGGGCGATGGCCTTCAGGTCGTGACCCGCGGCTCGCAGGACCAGACGCGCCGCGAGGACCCGCCGAGCGTAGATCCGCGTCGGCTCGAGCAGGACGTCGCCGGTGGTCGCGAGCCCGTGCATCGGTTCCAGAGCGAGTGCGGCGTCCCGGGCCGAATCCCCGAGCGACTTCGCGAGCTGCTCCTGGTACGGGCGGTCAAGTGGAATGTCCCATTGCGCCAGCAGCGCCCGAACGAGCGAGAAGCCGTTGGCGTGGAGGCCCGATGACGGCAGCCCGAGGATGACATCCCCAGCTCGTGGCGCACTGCCGTCGAGGATCTCGGAACGTTCCACGATGCCGATGCAGGTGCCGGCGAGATCGAAGGTTCCCGGTTCCATCATGCCCGGATGCTCGGCCGTCTCACCGCCAACGAGCGCGCAGCCGGCCTCCAGGCAGCCAGCGGCCACGCCGGCCACGAGCGCCGCGACGGCATCTGGCTCGATCCGGCCGACCGCGATGTAGTCGAGGAAGGCGAGCGGTTCGGCGCCCGCGCAGACGACGTCGTCGGCGCACATCGCCACGAGGTCGATCCCGATCGTGTCCCACCGTCCAAGCGCCGTGGCAAGGGCCGTCTTGGTCCCGACGCCATCGGTCGAGGAGACGATCAGGGGCTCGCGATAGCCGGCCGGGATCGCAATGGCCCCTCCGAACCCGCCAAGACCGCCGACGACCTCCGGGCGGCGCGTCGAGTCCACGGCCGCGCGCATGCGGACGACCGCCTCCTCGCCGGCGACCACGTCGACTCCCGCGCGTGTGTAGGCATCACGGATGGCAGCGCCCTTTGCTCCCTGCTCAGCCATTGGTCGGAACGGGCTCCTCGAGGAGGAACTTTCGCCGATTGACGTCATACGGGACCGGTTCCGGGTAGTGCCCGTCGAAGCAGGCGAAGCAGAACCGGTCATACGGCAGATCCAGCGCGCTGAGCACACCCTTGATGGACAGGTAGCCGAGCGAGTCGGCTCCGATGAAGTCCTGGATCTCGGGCACGCTCTTGGTCGCAGCGATCAGCTCGGTCTCGACCTGCGTGTCGATCCCGTAGAAGCAGGGGTGATAGATCGGCGGCGCGCTGATCCGGACGTGCACCTCGGCGGCCCCCGCGAGGCGAAGCAGCGAGACGATCTGCTTGGTGGTGGTGCCCCGAACGATCGAATCGTCGACGACCGTGAGGCGCTTGCCACGGACGACCTCGCGGAGCGGGTTGAGCTTCATCGTCACGCCGCGATGGCGGAGGGTCTGGCTCGGCTGGATGAAGGTTCGACCGGTATAGCGGTTCCGGACGAGTCCCTCGCGAAACGGGATCCCCGATGCCTCCGCATACCCGGCCGCCGCCGGAGCGCCGGTATCGGGAACGGGCATCACCAGGTCCGTCTCGACGAAGTGCTCGCGGGCGAGCTCGACGCCCATCCGACGCCGCGCCTCGTACAGGCTGCGACCCTCGAGATACGAGTCCGGCCGGGCGAAGTAGATCAGCTCGAAGACGCACAGTGCCGGGCTCGCTTCGGCGAAGCGGATCGAGCGAGGCTCACGGCCGGCCTCGAGCACGACTATCTCGCCCGGCTCGACGTCGCGGACGAATTCGGCCCCGACGATGTCCAGGCCGGTCGTCTCCGAGGACAGGACCCAGGCGTCGCCCGGTCCGTCGGCGGGGGCGTCGTCGCCCCACAACCCACCGGGAAGCGACGCCGGCGTTGCGACGTCCCGGATACGCCCGATGCAGAGCGGTCGGAACCCGTGCGGGTCGCGTACGCCGATGATCCGCTCGCGGTCGAGGATGACCAGCGAGTAGGCGCCCCGAACCCTTGGCAGCAGGCCGAGCAACGCATCGGCGGTGTCGTCGCCCGGCTCGTCGGACAGGAGGGCGGTGAGGACTTCCGTGTCCGTGGTCGCCGGCAGCCGGGCGCGTCCGCCCCGGAGCTGGCTGAGCAGTTCCCGCGTGTTGACGAGATTGCCGTTGTGGCCGATGGCCACCGCGCGCCGGGGTCCCAGGCGGAGTGTCGGCTGGGCGTTCTCCCAGACGGTCGAACCCGTCGTCGAGTACCGACAGTGGGCGATCGCCAGATCACCGTGGAATGATGGCAGTCGGCGTTCGTCCAGCACCGTCGAGATCATCCCGAGGTCCTTGTAGAGGAACAGCTCGGAGCCGTCGCTGACCGCCAGGCCGGCCGATTCCTGGCCCCGATGCTGGAGCGCGAAGAGCCCCAGCGCTGCGACATGGGCCGCCTCGGTGCCGCTCCCCCGGGGCATGGCCACCCCGAACACGCCACACACGTCAGCGGCCTCCCGGTGCGCTGGAGGGCGATCCCCAGCCGAGGGCTCGCGCAAGACCGTGGTCCCAGGCCTGGAGCAGCCGAGCGACCGGGATGTCGATGGGATCCGCGACCCGCGAACCCCGCTCTTCAGCCGCACCCGTCGCACCGGCGCCGGCGAGCTCAATCACGAGCCGCTCGCCGCCCACGGAGCCAAGCAGCGCGGTGGGAAGACCGAACTGACGGGCGAGGAGCTCGACCGCCGGCGCGTGTCGTGGACGCGTCGTCACGACGAGCCGGCTCGGACTCTCGCCGAACAGATCAACGGCGGGCGAATGACTCACGCCGAGGCGAACGGTAGCCCCGAGCCTGCTCCACATCGCGCACTCCGCGAGTGCAACGGCCAGGCCCCCACCCGAGACGTCCTGGGCCGAGGCGACGAGGCCGCGCACCACGGCTTCGCGGATCCACTCCTGGAGCCGCCGTTCGGCCTCGAGGTCGATGCTCGGCAGATCATCCTCGACGGCCACGCCCCCAAGCTGCGCGTAGTCGCTGCCGGCCAGTCCGGGGCCGGCTTCCCCGACCAGCAGGATCGCGTCCCCGTCCTCGACGAAGGCGGGCCCGACGAGGTTCGCGGTGTCCTCGATCAGTCCGACGACCCCGATCTCGGGCGTCGGCAGGATCGCGCCGGTCGGTGACTCGTTGTAGAGCGACACGTTGCCGCCGATGACCGGCAGGCCGAGCGCACGGCAGGCGTCGGCGAGCCCACGAACCGCTTCGCTGAGCTGCCAGAACGCCTCGGGCCGCGTCGGATCGCCGAAGTTGAGGCAGTTCGTGACCCCGAGTGGCCGCGCTCCCGTGATCGAGACGTTTCGAGTGGCCTCGGCCACGCTGAGGGCTGCGCCGAGCCACGGATCGAAGGCGCCGACCGTGGCGTTGGCGTCGGTGCTTGCGACCAGGCCCTTGGTGGTCCCCTTGACCCGTAGAACGGCTGCACCGCGCCCCGGTCCGGTCACCGTGTTGACCTGCACGGTGCTGTCGTACTGCTCGAAGACCGGGCGCCGTGACGAGAGGTTCGCGCTCCCGAGGAGCGCGACGAGGACCGCTTCGGGATCCATGCCCCGTTCCGGGAGCCGATCGGTCGGCTCCGCCGGGGAACCAGGCGCCGGAGCGGATCGGACGCGGGCCGGGGCGGTCGCGATCCGCTCGTGGACGATGGCATCCGAGGTGAGCGCGCTCGCGGGCACGCGCGCGACTTCGACGGATCGCGCGCCCGGGACGATGCCTCCGTCAGCTGATGGGTCCTCGGCGACCCCGCCGACGATCACGCGGATGTCGCGATCCGCGGTGACGCGGCCGATGACGGCGCACGGCAGTCCCCAGCGCCGACAGACCTCGCGAACCGCGGCTTCCCTGTCCGGCCTGATCACCGCCAGCATTCGTTCCTGGCTCTCGGAGATGAGGATCTCGAACGGGGCCATGTCGGGCTCGCGACGCGGTACGGCGTCGAGGTCCACGAGCATCCCGGTCCCCGACCGATCGGCCATCTCCGATGTGGCGCAGGTGATCCCGCCGGCGCCGAGGTCCTGCAGGCCCTCCACGAGTCCGCGCTCGATCAGCTCCAGCGAGACCTCGATCAGCAGCTTCTCGGCGAACGGGTCGCCGACCTGGACCGACGGTCGCTTCGAGGGATCGTCATGGGTGAACGTGGCCGACGCGAGGACGGACGCGCCACCGATCCCGTCCCGCCCCGTGGCGCTGCCGAAGAGGACCACGAGGTTGCCGGGGCCGGGTGCCTGGGCCAGGGTCAGCAGCCGCTCCTCGAGGAGTCCGATCGCCATGACGTTGACCAGCGGATTGCCGGTGTACGAGGGATCGAAGACGAGTTCACCGCCGACGGTCGGCACGCCGACGCAGTTGCCGTAGCCGCCGACCCCGCGCACCACGCCGTCAACCAGGTGCCGGGTCCGCGCGTCCGACGGATCGCCGAACCGGAGCGCGTCGAGGATGGCGATGGGACGGGCACCCATCGTGAAGATGTCCCGGAGGATCCCGCCGACGCCGGTCGCCGCGCCCTGGTATGGCTCGACCGCGCTCGGGTGGTTGTGCGACTCGATCTTGAACGCGACCGCGAGCCCATCTCCGATCGAGATCACGCCGGCGTTCTCGCCCGGCCCGGCCACGACACCAGCACCCGCGGTCGGGAGCGTCCGGAGCAGCGGCTTCGAGCTCTTGTACGAGCAGTGCTCGCTCCACATGACGCTGAACATCGCCAGCTCGACGTCGTTCGGCGGCCGGCCCAGGCGGTCCTGGATCGCCTCGAGTTCGCCATCGGTGAGGCCGAGGGTCCGGTGGAGCGGCACCGCGAGGGATTGATCCTCGGCAGCGGGAGCGACGGTCATCGGAGCCCCGCCGCGACCGTTGCCGGGGTGCCTGCACGCTCAGCAGCGCTGGCTACGAACGAGGCGATGATCCCGAAGCCGTCATCCGAGCCCAGGATGGCCTCGGATGCCCGCTCTGGATGCGGCATCAGGCCGGCCACGTTCCCGGCCGCGTTAATGACGCCGGCGATGGCCCGGAGGGATCCGTTCGGATTGGCCGGATCGTCCGTCTCGCCGGCACCGGATCCGTCGGCGCGGACGTACCGGAAAAGGACCTGACCCTGCGCCTCGAGCTCGTCGAGCAAGGCCGCATCGGCGTAATAGCAGCCCTCGCCGTGGGCGATAGGCATACGGAGAGGCCGGCGCGGCCCGGCAAGGTGGGTGAACGGGGTCTCGGGCTGCTCGATCGCGATGTGGACGTCGCGGCCGAGGAATCGAAGCTCCCGGTTGCGTAACAGGGCACCGGGCACGAGTCCGGCCTCGGCAAGCACCTGGAAGCCGTTGCAGATCCCGAGGACGAGCCCGCCATCGGCGGCGAAGTCCGCGATGGACCGCATCACCGGGCTGAAGCGAGCGATCACCCCGGCTCTGACGTAGTCGCCATAGGCGAACCCGCCGGGCAGGATCACGCCCGCGGCACCTTGAAGGTCGGCCGTCTCGTGCCACAGCTCCACGGGCTCGGCGCCGGCCAGGTCCAGGGCGTGCATCGTGTCCCGGTCGCAGTTGGACCCCGGGAAGACGACGACGCCGATCCGAACGCTCATCCGCCGGCGTCCGTCACAGACGTCGATGACGACGGGCCGAGCTCCTCGATGGCGTACGCCTCGATCAGCGGGTTCGACAGGAGCTCCCCGGCCAGCCGTGCCACCACCACGCGCGCCGCCGCGGCATCCGCCGCCGAGACCGTCAACTCGACCCGGCGCCCGACCCGGACGGCCGAGACGCCCTCGATGCCGAGGTGCTGGAGGCTGCCCTCGACGGCGCGGCCCTGCGGATCCAGGATCCCGGGCTTGGGTGTGACGTTGACCGCAAAACGGAACTCGGTGGTCATGGGGCGATCACGTCCTCCTCCAAATAGCGGGCGAAGCTGGCTCCGGTGATCCGCTCAAATGCTTCCACGTA
>JBDSJV010000038.1:0-3944 GCA_039917225.1 Candidatus Limnocylindrales bacterium | reverse complement strand
TGCCTCGCGGTAGGCATTGCTCGCGTCTGCTCGTCTCGAACTCATCTGTGCACCTCGCTCACTGGGGGTATTCCCCTCTACCTACCTCCATCCGGCGTGCAGAGCCGTGACATCTGCTCACAGCTCGCCTCCTACCCAATACGGGCCTGCGAGGGCGCGCGCACACAGATCTGCGGGCGCGGGTGCCAGAGTGACGCGCGCGGGTCCAAGCGGGACGGCGCGGGACGAGCGCGCGAGGTTGCACGCGGCTGCGCGTGGTCCCCTGTGCACGGAAGACCCCTAAACTGATGTCGATGCCAGCGCAACGACCGTCCCGCCTCACCGGCGCCCGGCCCGAGGCCTTGTTTAGGCCGCCGCCCGAGCGTCAGCCTTTAGCGGCCCGGATGCGGCCAAGAACTCTTGAGGAGTTCGTCGGTCAGGCGCACCTGGTCGGGCCGGATGGTCCCTTGCGCAAGTCGGTCGCGAGGGGACACCTAGGCTCAGCCCTGCTCTGGGGGCCGCCTGGCACGGGTAAAACGACCCTCGCGCGGATCCTTGCCGACGCCGTTGGTGCGACCTTCGTACCGATGTCCGCGGTGATGGCCGGAGTGGCCGAAGTGCGAGCAGCAATCGCGGAGGCGCAGGAACAGCTCACGTTGAACGGGCGGCAAACCGTTCTTTTCCTGGACGAGGTGCATCGGTTCAGCAAGTCGCAGCAGGATGCCCTCCTCCCGCACGTCGAAGATGGGACCGTCACCCTCATCGGCGCGACGACCGAGAACCCCTATTTCGAGGTCAACGCGGCCCTCCTCTCGAGGCTCCGGGTCTGGCGCCTCGAGCCGCTCGTGGATGCCGACATCGAGACCGTCGTCCGGCGCGCGATTGCCGACGCCGAACGCGGGCTCGCCGGGGCCCTTGGCCCGACCGGGGGCGTGTTCCTCGAGGACGAGGCACGCGGGCACCTGGTGTCGATGGCCGGGGGAGACGCCCGATCCGCCCTGAACGTGCTCGAAGGTGCCGTTGCCCTCGCAGACGATGCCGGCCGGCGAGATGATGTGGGCAGGATCACGCCGATCCTGGCGGACGTCGAGGCTGCCGCTCAGCAGCGGGTCCTCGCCTACGATCGAGCGGGCGACGGTCACTACGACACCGTTTCGGCGTTCATCAAGAGTCTCCGCGGCAATGACCCTGATGCCGCGATGTACTGGCTGGCGGCCATGATCGCGGCCGGCGAGGATCCCAAGTTCATCGCCCGGCGCCTCATCATCAGCGCCAGCGAGGATGTCGGAAACGCTGATCCGCGAGCGCTGCAGGTGGCAATCGCCACCGCCCAGGCCCTCGACTGGATCGGTCTGCCCGAGGCCCGCTACGCCCTTGCCCAGGCCACGGCCTACGTCGCGACGGCACCGAAATCGAACCGCTCCGGCCTGGCCTTTGCCGCCGCGTCGGGTGCTGTCGAGGAGCACGGGGCGCTGCCCGTGCCGCTCCACCTCCGAAACGCGGCGAATCCGCGGCTGAAGCATCACGGGATCGGCGTCGGGTACCGCTACCCACACGACTACGAGGGCGCCGACGTCGAGCAACGCTACCTGCCCGACGAGCGCGGCGCGGCGCAGTACTCCCTGCCGTCCGATCAAGGCTACGAGGTCACGATCGCCGCACGAATGGAGGCCCGAGTGCAGGCCCGTGGCGACGGTCCCCGCCGAAAGAGTCGCTCCGACCCCGCAGCGGCGATGGGTGATGCGACGAAATCAACCATGGAGAGCCGCAGGAAGCTGGCCGAGACACAGAAGCGGGACGCCGGGGATTAGTCGCGGAGCCGGATCACACCCGGACACGGCCCGCCTGCGCCGCGCCGCCGAGCATGCGAGGATCCATCCTGTAGTCCAGACGCACGCTTGGAGATTCGCCCCGTGACCCGCTTCGAGCCCAACCTCCGAATTCCAGGACCCACTGCCCTGCCGCCAAGCGTCCGTGACGCGGGTGGCCGGCAGATGATCAACCACCGCGGACCGGAGTTCGCGGCGATGCTCCAGCGCGTCCAGGACGGGATGAAGCCGTACTTCGGAACGACGAGCGACATCGCGATCGTGTCGAGCGCCGGGACCGGGGGGCTGGAAGCCGCGGTCGTGAACGTCCTCTCCCCGGGCGACCGGGTCCTCGGCGTGTCGATCGGGTCATTCGGGGATCGCTTCGCCAAGATCGCCGAGACCTACGGCGCGGACGTCGACCGGGTGAGCGCCGAGTGGGGCTGGGCGGCTGATCCCGCGGAGCTCCGCGAGCGGCTGCCGGCCGCGGACTATCGGGCCGTCCTGTTGACCCACAACGAGACGTCCACCGGCGTCATGAACCCGATCCCGGCGCTGGCGGCCGCGATCCGCGAAACGTCACCGGACACCCTGATCCTGGTCGACAGCGTCTCCGGCCTGGGGGCCGTCCCGTTCGAGATGGATGCCTGGGGTTGCGACCTCGTCGTGACGGGATCGCAGAAGGCGTGGATGGCGGCCCCTGGGCTGGCCATGATCGCGGCGTCGGAGCGTGGCTGGGCCGCCATGGAGACCGCGCGCATGCCGCGCTTCTACTTCGATCTCCTGAAGCATCGAGCCAGTGCGCGGACCGGCGAGACCCCGTGGACGCCGGCGATCGCCGTCGTCTACCAGGTGGACGAGGGCCTGCGGCTCATGGCCGCCGAGGGTGCGCCGGCGATCTTTGCCCGACACGAGGCGTGCGCGGCCGCGACGCAGGCCGGCCTCACGGCGCTCGGATTCGAGCTCTTCGCGGACCCGGCCCATCGCTCGAAGACCGTGACCGCGGCCCGCATCCCGGAGGGCCTCGACTGGAAGCCCTTCAACGGCGAGGTCAAGCGACGCGGCCTCGTCATGGCCGGCGGCCAGGGCCAGCTCCAGGGCAAGGTCTTCCGTGTCGGCCATCTCGGGTCGGTGGTCGTCGATGAGATCCTGGGCGCCATGGCGACCCTGGAGGAGACGCTCCTTGCGCTGGGGCGACCAGTCGAGGTCGGCGCTGCCGTGGCTGCCGCCCAGCGAGCCGCCGTCGCCACGACGCAGGCCACCGCACCGGCATGAGGATCCTGGTCGCTGAACAGGTTGCTCCCGAAGGCGTTGATCGCCTCCGGGCGGCCCACGAGGTAGACCTGCGACCGGGCCTCGATCCGGCGGCACTGCGAGCCATCATCGGCGACTACGACGCCCTCATCGTGCGCAGCCAGGTCCAGGTGGATGCGGCCCTCATCGCGGCGGGAACCCGGCTCCAGGTCATCGGCCGGGCTGGTGTCGGCGTTGACAACGTCGACCTCGACGCCGCCACCCGGGCCGGCATAACGGTCGTCAATGCCCCAACCGGCAACACGATCGCGGCCGCCGAGCACACGTTTGCGTTGCTGATGGGCCTTGCTCGCAAGGTGGCCGCGGCCGATGCCTCCGTGCGGCGCGGCGAGTGGAAGCGCTCGCAGTTCCAGGGTGTCGAACTCCGCGGGCGAACGCTCGGGATCGTCGGCCTCGGCAAGATCGGGATGGCCATCGCCGACCGCGCCCGGGGCTTCGAAATGCGGGTCCTCGGCGTGGATCCGTACGTCACCGCGGAGCAGGCGGCGCTGCATGGCGTCGAGCTCGTCGATTTCGATGAACTCCTCGCGCGCTCGGACGCGATAACCGTGCACGTGCCGCTGAACCGGGCGACGCGCGGCCTGATCGGCGAGAAGGCCATCGCCCGGATGCGACCGGGCGCGTTCGTCCTGAACGTCGCCCGCGGCGGGATCGTCGACGAAGCAGCCGTGGCCAGCGCGCTCCGCGCCGGCCACCTCGGGGGCGCCGGGGTTGACGTCTTCGAAACCGAGCCCCCGGCGGACTCGCCCCTGCTGGACGCACCGAACACGTTGCTCACGCCGCACCTCGGCGCATCGACCGCCGAGGCCCAGGTTGCCGTGTCCGAGGAAATCGCCGACCAGG
>JBDSJV010000037.1:0-5311 GCA_039917225.1 Candidatus Limnocylindrales bacterium | reverse complement strand
TCTCCGGGCCGGGGTCGCGATGTCTCGTGCTCCATTGGCATAGGGCCATCGTACCGTTCGGTGACCGATTGACGACGCGCCGATCGCGGTCCATACTCGGTCCATTCCCCACCCGTCCGCGCCGCGGACCCCTTCCCGCGCGGCCGAATGACCCTCCTTGCAGATGCAGGTAGCCCCTTCCTGATGCCCGGTCCAGATCAGCGTCCACGCAACCGTCGTCCACGCCGCCGCAACCCTGTTGCCCGCGCGCCCGTGAGCGAATTCGAGGAGATGCAGGAGATCGAGGCCGCCCGCGAGCGGAACGACCTCGATGTCTCCGATCTTCGCGAAATGAGCGTCACGGAGCTCCGCCAGGTCGGTCGCGACCTGAAGATGGAGACCGGGACCACGGATCGCAAGGACGATCTCGTAGATCGGATCCTCCAGGCTCAGACCGAACGCGCGGGACATGCCTACGCAACCGGCATCCTCGACGTCGTCGACGAGGGCTACGGGTTCATGCGCCGCCACGGCCTGCTCCCCGGAAACGACGATGTCTACGTCTCCTCGAGTCAGGTGCGCCGCTATGGGCTGCGCATCGGCGATCGTGTCGCGGGGGCCGTCCGGGCTCCGCGCGAGCAGGAGAAGTACTGGGGCCTGCTTCGCGTCGACTCAGTCAACGGCGTTGACAGCGAGACGGCACGCGCCCGGCCGCATTTCGGCGACCTGACTCCGGTCCACCCGAACGAGCTGATCAACCTCGAGAGTGATCCCAAGAACCTGAGCCAGCGGCTGGTCAACCTGGTCAACCCGATCGGCAAGGGCCAGCGAGCCCTGATCGTCAGCCCGCCGAAGGCCGGCAAGACGATGCTCCTCAAGAACATCGCCAACGGGATCACCGCCAACTACCCCGAGATCCTCCTGATGGTCGCGCTCATCGGCGAGCGCCCCGAGGAAGTCACGGATATGCGCCGCAGCGTCAATGGCGAGGTCATCAGCTCCACCTTTGACGAACCGACCGAGAACCACACCCATGTCGCCGAGATGGCCCTCGAGATCGCCAAGCGGCAGGTCGAGACGGGCCGCGACGTCGTCATCCTGATGGACTCGATCACCCGCCTCGCCCGCGCCTACAACCTCGCGCTGCCACCCTCTGGCCGGACGCTGTCGGGCGGTATCGACCCGATTGCCCTCTATCCCCCGAAGCGGTTCTTCGGTGCCGCGCGGAAGATCGAGGAGGGCGGCTCGCTCACGATCATCGCCACCTGCCTCGTTGATACGGGCTCGCGCATGGATGACGTCATCTACGAGGAGTTCAAGGGCACGGGCAACTCCGAGCTCATCCTCGACCGCAAGCTCGGCGAGAAGCGGATCTTCCCGGCCATCGACGTCATGCGATCCGGCACGCGTCGCGAGGAGCTGCTCCTCGAGGACGGCACCCTGAAGATGGTCTGGACGATGCGTCGAATGCTGTCAGCCGTCGGCACGAACGAGGGCATCGAGCTGCTGCTCAACCGCCTGTCCAAGACCGACAACAACGTCCAATTCCTGGCCGGCCTGACCAAGAGCCTGGACCAGTAGGGCCGGTCGGCCCCTGGGTTCCAGGCCACCTGGGCGTTTGCGCCGCCCGCGAAGGCCATGGTAAGGTCGGCCGGCATCGACGTCCGCGGAGGAGCGGTCGACGCTGCAGCATGAGACCCTAATTCAAGATCCAGGCCCCCGACCGGTCCGAATCCCGAACGCGCGCGCCCCACTCGCCCGCCTCGGACCGTTCTCGCAGGAGACCATATTGCCGAACGCCCCGGCCGGCGTCGTGCGCGCCATTGCGCGCCTCCGCCGGACCACGAGCGAGCGATCAGTGCACGCCAGACGCCTCCGTCGCCGAACGATCGGCACGCTGAGGGTCATCGGTGCGCGAGCCGCCGCCGTCGCACATCGAGCCCACCTTGCCCCGACCCCGGTCAGCCGGCCACGACCGACGTCGTTGCGGCGCAGCCTCGCGGTTCACTCATCCTCGGAGCGAATGCTCCCGGTGGTTGCCGCGATCGTCGTCCTTGGGGCGAGCCTCGTCAGCTTCCAGCCAGCCGCCGCGGTCAATCCGACCGGCTCCGTTGACGCCGCCGGATCTGGCCCCAGGCTCGCCATCGGTGGTGGCCCGACGGATCTGTTCGATCCCGTTCGCCTTGCCATCCAGACCGGCACTGACGCCACTGGCGCCTCTGGCGCCTCTGACGCCGGGCAGGCCGATCTCACAGGAACACCGACCGAGACCTACGCCAGCGATGGAACGCTCTATAAACCGGTCGCCGTCAACACCAGCGTCCAGGACGGCAGCGGTCTCCTGGAAACGTACGTCGTCAAGCCCGGCGACACCCTGACCGGAATCGCCAGCCGCTACGGCATCTCCATGATGACGATCTGGTGGGCCAACAAGCTCACCGCCAAGGATGACCTCCGCATCGGGCAGAAGCTGATCATCCCGCCGGTCAGCGGACTCGTGGTCACGGTCAAGGAGGGCGACACCCTTGAGTCACTGGCCACCCAGTACAACGTGACGGCGGACGACATCGCATCGATCAACGAGCTCGATGATCCGAACCTGATCATTGGCCAGATCCTCATCCTTCCGAACGCGGCTGGAGCCCCTATTCCGACCGCACCCCCGAGGCCACAGACGGCCGGCAGTGGCAGCGGGAGCGGCAGTTGCTCCGGTTGTGCAGGGCCACGTTCCTACGCGGGCGGCGCCATGGCATGGCCGGTCCGCGGCGGCAGCAACTACGTCAGTCGGGGATTCATCTACGGCCACTACGGCCTCGATATCGCCGCCACCTATGGCTCACGTGTCGTCGCGGCGGCCCCTGGAACAGTAATCTGGGCTGGCTGGCGAAATGGTGGTGCTGGCTACGCGGTCTGGATCTCGAATGGTTCCGGGCTCTACACGACCTACAACCATATGTCGGCCATTCTTGTCTCGGTCGGCCAGTCGGTCACACGTGGCCAGCAGGTCGGTCGGATCGGGTCGAGTGGCAACTCGACCGGACCACACCTGCACTTCGAGGTCTGGAACGGCGAGATCTGGAACGGCGGCTATCGGGTCAGCCCGCGCCGATACCTCTGATCATCAATCGCGGCCCTCGGCCGCGCCGGTCGCCCATCGGACACCGAACTCGACGCCCGATCTCATCACGCCACGGACCCGCGGGAAGATAGGCCGGATGTTCCTCGACCAGGTCAAGATCAATGTTCGCGCCGGCCGCGGCGGCGACGGTGCGGCCACGTTCCGCCAGGAAGCCCACGTGCCCCGCGGAGGACCCGACGGCGGTGATGGCGGACGCGGTGGCTCCATCCATCTCGTGGTCGACCCCGGGCAGACCACGCTCCGGGACTTCTCGTTTCGCCATCATTTCCGGGCCGATAGCGGTGGCCGCGGGTCCAAGGCCCGCCGGCATGGCAAGGCCGGTGGCGACCTCATCCTCCAGGTCCCACCCGGGACGGCGATCTATGACGACGCAACCGGGGAGCTGATCGCCGACCTCGTGGCGACCGGCCAGATGGCCATGATCGCGCGCGGCGGCCGCGGTGGTCTCGGCAATACCCACTTCAAGACGTCCACCCATCAGGCTCCCAAGCACGCCCAGAAGGGCGAGCCTGGCGAGGAGCGCTGGGTCCGGCTGGAGCTGAGGTTGATCGCCGATATCGGACTCGTCGGCCTGCCGAATGCCGGCAAGTCGACCCTGCTGGCGGCCCTTACCGCGGCCAACCCGAGGATCGCTGCCTACCCGTTCACGACCCTCGAGCCCAACCTCGGGGTCATGGACCTTGGCATCGAGGACCGGCGGCTCCCGACGATCGCCGACGTTCCGGGGCTGATCGAGGGCGCCAGCGAGGGGGCCGGGCTCGGCCATGCCTTCCTCCGCCACATCGAACGGACCCGCATCCTCGTCCATCTCGTGGATGGTTCCGCCCGCGATCCCGAGTGGGATCACCGGGTCATTCGCGAGGAGCTGGCAGCCCACGATCCGGCACTGCTCGAGAAGCCAATCCTGGTGGCCTTCAACAAGATGGATCTGCCAGAATCCGTCGAGGCGTGGCCGGCGTTTCGCCAGGCTCGCGAGCGCGAGGGCCTGCCAGTCGTTCCCATCGGCGCAGCGGGTGGCGAGGGCATCCCCGAATTCCGGGCGGTACTGGCGGGGCTGTTGCCGAGCGTGGAAGAGCTCGCCGAGCCACCGGAACCGTCTGGCGTGGTGATCCATCGCATCGACACGCTCGAGGACGGCTTCTCCGTCGCGCGCGAGCCAGACGGCGCGTTCCGCGTTCGAGGCAAGCGTGCCGAACGGGTCGCCGCGCAGACGAACTTCGATGTCGAGGAGTCGACAGAGCGATTCCAGCGCGATCTCGAGCGCCTGGGGGTCGATGCCGAGTTGCGGCGCGTGGGCATCGTGGCGGGCGATCTCGTGAGGTTCGGTGAGATCGAACTCGAATGGAGCGGCGACGCCTGGGCCATGGAACGATGGGCCTGAGCCACGTGACGCGGCCGCCGGCGCCGCGCCGGAATTCGGTCGGCGTGATGGGCGGCAGCTTCGATCCCATCCACCTCGGCCATCTCGCCATTGCGGAAGAGGCGAGGGACGCCCTGGGACTGGAGACGATCCTGTTCGTCCCGGCCGGCATCGCGCCGCACAAGCCCGATGGGACCGACGCCTCGATCGAGGATCGGGTGGCCATGGTCCAGCTCGCGATCGCGGGCAATCCGGCCTTCCGGCTGAGCCGCGTCGATGTCGATCGACCCGGCCTGTCATATACCGCCGACACGATCGCCGAACTCGCCGCCACGTCGCCTGACCTCACCTTGATCATGTCGGCGGAGACGCTGAGCGGGTTCCCGTCCTGGCGGGAGCCACGGCGATTGCTCGCCGCCTGTCGCGTGGCCGTCGTTCCCCGCCAGGACCATCCGGTACCCGGACCCGCCTGGCTGACCGAACAGTTCTCCGGGCTGGAGGAGCGGTTCGACCTGCTCGAGGGACCGCGTCTCGGCATCTCCTCGACCTCGATCCGTGCCCGTGTGGCCGCGGGTCGGTCCATCCGCTATCTCGTCCCGGAAG
Source organism: Candidatus Limnocylindrales bacterium (assembly GCA_039917225.1). Taxonomy (GTDB): domain Bacteria; phylum Chloroflexota; class Limnocylindria; order Limnocylindrales; family CSP1-4; genus UBA5189. The sequence goes on along the minus strand of JBDSJV010000037.1, from coordinate 230 downwards.
CGGTCGAGCGCTACATCGTTGATCATCACCTCTACGTTTCCGCCGAGCGCCCAGCCGGCCAGCACACAAGGACAAACCCCCAGTGACCAGAGCCACGCGAAAATCAGCGGTTTCGGATCTCGAAACCAGCGCGCCAACCGAGGAATCGGATCCAGCCGCTCCACCCGAGATGCCCGCTCGGGCCGCTGCGCCACACCAGGACGAGGCGCCGAGTCCGGACGGCATGCCGA
>JBDSJV010000036.1:0-3485 GCA_039917225.1 Candidatus Limnocylindrales bacterium | reverse complement strand
CCCGTCCGACCGCTTTTCGGGGTCCATCCGGGGCTGATCCTCGCCGCCCTCGACGTGGTCGGCCTCCTCATTGCGTCCTATCTCGCGATCGTCGAGGTCGGCGGTGGCGTCCCGGTCTGCGGACCTCTCGAGGGCTGTGAAACGGTCGCCCAGAGCGAATACAGCCGGATCGGCGGGATCCCAGTCGCCGTCTATGGCGTGGGGCTGTCGCTGCTGCTTCTCACACTGGCCCTGGCCTGGGTCCGCACGGACCTGCGGATCCTGCTCCTGACGCACTACGGCCTGTCACTGGCGGGTGTCCTGTTCGAGATCTACTTCATCTACCTGCAGATCGTGGTCATCGGCGCGGTCTGCGTCTGGTGCGCCAGCTACGGCCTGAGCTTGATCCTGCGCTTCGTCATCGCCCTGGCGGTCTGGCTACGACAACCCCGCACGGAGGGCGACTCGCCCTAGCTTCGACGCCCGCCGCGCCTGGATCAGCATCGCAAGCGTCAACGCGGCACTCGCAGCTGCCAGGGCGAGACCGATCGCCACGAGCGGGGGATCTCCCGGACGCGCGTCCGATCCGGATCCGAGCGTCACGAGCAGCGCCCCGAGGTTCAATCCGACCAGGCGAAGCGTGGCGCCTCTACCCAGCAATCGACGCTGCTGCGCGTGCGCGGCGAGGTCGCCCGGACCGATCGCCGGAAGGAGGTGCGACATCGCCCCGAGCAGGATCTGGGCGACGCCGCCGATCACGAGAGGACCGCTGACGAGCGGGAGCGACCACGCGGCTGGCGTAGGTCCGATCAGGAGTACCCGTGTCGCGGCGATGGCGAAGCCGAGCGCCAGCCACCCCTGGCCGGCGAGGAGGGCGGTCGCCGTGAATCGGTGCCAGGCGAGATCGGTGGTCCACTGGCCGCGTGCGCGATCGAAGTGCACGACGGCCGCATGGGCCAGGATGCCGGCCGCGCCGAGGAGCACGACCAGGGCGCCGAGGCGCGTCATTGGATCCAGCCCGAGGACGTAACCGAGCGCGATCAGCGGCGAGCCGACGGATACGCCGACGACGGCGAGACGAGACGACGTGCGTGGCCTGAGGCGGGTACCCACGACCGTTGGCGCGAGGTGAGTCACGGTCGCGACGATCACGAGCCCGGCAAACCCGATCAGGTTGAGCCAGGCGTGGGCCGGCTTGAGATTGCCCCAGGCCGTTGCGACGGCGACATTTCCCCCGAGGTGGAGGATCACGATCGTCACGCCGGCTGCCACGTTGACCATGGCCATGCCATAGGCGCGCTCGAGCAGACCGCGCCGCTGGCCGAATGCCCCACGAAGCGGAAGGAAGATCGCTGCCGCCACGAACCCGATGCCAACGACGAAGAGAAGCGCGGCTGATGCCGCGAGGATCCCGCCTCCGATGTCGAGGCTCAGCGACGCTGTCGCCGTCGCGGCTCCACCGGCCACGAACACGATGCCGAGGATCCGGACCACGGGCCGGGCCGGGGGAGCCGCGGCCATCGCCCCGCTGAAGAACGGCAGCAGTGCGGCAATCGCGGTCGCGGCCGCTCCCGCCAGCGCGAGGTGAACCGGCAGCCAGGCTCCGAGCCGAAGCGCCGCTGGGAGCAGGAGCGACAGGACCGCGAGGGCGAGGAACGCGGCCGCGACACTGAGACCAGCGAACGCGATCCGACGGTCCGCGGAACGCGAGATCCTGACGCCGGGCCGGCCGTCGGGCTCGAGAACCGGCAGGGTCGCCCGCGCTCGTGGGTGTTCGCCGGCACCCGCCACCGGCGCAGGCTGGGCGTCGAGGTTGATCAGCTCGCGGACAGAGGCGTGCGCCTCGGCACGAGCCTCGGCGCACGCCTCGCAGCAGTCACCGTCCGGTTCGGACTCCGAACGAGACGGCTGCGCGGTGGAATCGAACGTGGGTTGGGAGGATCCCCGGGCCGATCGAGCGGCGCCGGGGACCTGATCTGGCGTCAGTTGAGCGGATCGCCGTCGCCGGCCTGGAGCAGGCCGAGGGCGCCGCGCCCGACGAAGTTGAAGGCATGGGTCACGATCGGGTAGAGCCCGTCCTCCTTGGGCGAGAGCTCGATGATCGCGCCCTGTGCGGGGGAGAGGTCAACGGACTGGGCACCATACTGCCCAGGGTTGTTGGCGGCCAGTTCGACGCCCTCCTTGATGACTCTGCTGAAGATCGTCCCGACGATGTGGAACGAGCTGTCGATGCTCGGACCAGTGTCGAGCAGGAAGATCCGGACGCGGCCGTTGGTCGCCGTCTTGATCGGGTTGTCCAGGTACTGGTTTGCCACACCGTTGAAGACCACGAAGTCCGGGGCCGGATTGCCGGTCGAGGCCTTCTCAAGGCTGGTGATGTCGCCCTGCGGGCCGAGGTACCACTCGCTCTGGACGATCGCGAGCTCGGTATCGACGGGCGTAAACCCACCCTTGGGCTCCACGATCAGCATGCCGAACATGCCGTTGGCGATGTGGTGGAGAGCCGGGGACGTTCCGCAGTGGTACATCCACACGCCGGCGTAGTCGGCCGTGAACTCGTAGATCTTCTCCTCGCCGGGCTTGATCGATGTCATCTCGTCATTCCAGGCCACCTGGCTGGCGTGGAAGTCGATGCTGTGCGGAACCTCGCTGGTCGCCGGATTCACAAGGCGGATCCGAACGGTGTCACCGAGGTGGACGCGGATCACGGGGCCCGGTACGGAGCCGTTCGTCGGCGTCGTCCCGAACGTCCAGACTTTCTGGACGAAGCCTTCCGCAACCGTCATCGGCTTTTCCTGGACGTAGATGTCGATGTCGTGAACGGTGCCCGGGAGGACTTTCGGTGCCTCGGCCGGGTAGAGGGTGTAGGCGGGCGCGTTCGGATCGGCTACGACGTTCGTTGACGGGGCCGGGCCGCCCTCGCCGCTTCCGCCGCCGGCCGCAGATCCCGCAACCGTGATGCCACCCTTCATGCCTGCGGCCGCGTGGCCGGGGATGGAGCAGATGAAGGAGACGCCGCCGTCAGGGACGGTGACGCTCACCGTCTCGGTCTGTCCCGCGTCAACGATCCCGCTCGTCGTTCCGTCGGCGAAGGTGATGTCGTGAGGGAGGGCGCCCTTGTTGGTGAGCGTGACCTCGTAGGTCCCGGCCTTTGGCGTCGTCAGGTCCGCCGGGGTGAAGAAGAGGTCCGCAGCCTCGACCTCGAGCGTTCCGAGGACGTCACCGCCGACCGTTGTGGGGCTGGATGGTGCGGGCGTCGCACCTGCGCCGTTGGCACCACCGGGTGTGTATGTCCAGGTCGGCGAGCCGCCCGAAGGCGCGCACGCGGCCCCCACCAGGGCAACCACCGCAAGCAGTCCGATAATTCGTGAACGCTTCATTCCTCACTCCTGGTCGTCCGAAGACCTTTGGCTGCGTGGCGCCGACACAACGGCGAAACACATACCGCGACGCTATGAATATTCGACCCACGCTGACCTGGCGAGGACGGGCCGTTTGGCCCCTGG
>JBDSJV010000035.1:0-32866 GCA_039917225.1 Candidatus Limnocylindrales bacterium | reverse complement strand
TCGGGCAGTGCCGGGCGCGGCAGGACCCTGTGCTACGCTGCCACCCACCTCATCGCTCGAGCAGGAGGCCGATCCGGTTGACTGGCCCCGTGTCGGGTGAGCCCGTGCGGGACGGGACCACAGCGCGTGCCGGGACACGGGACGGCGTGCGCAGCATCCTGATCCTCCTCGCGCTGGGGCTCATCTTCCGCGTCATCATCGCATACCTCCTGCCCGGTTCCGGCTTTGCGAACGACATCTCGGCGTTCCAGTACTGGGCGTCGAACCTGGCCAGCCAGGGCCCCGGCGGCTTCTACGACCGGGACTTCTTCCACGACTACACGCCGGGCTATCTGTACGTCCTATGGGTCGTCGGCCTCATCGGCCAGGGGTTCGGCGGCATCGGCGATCTGATCAAGGTCCCGCCGATCCTGGGCGACGTTGCGCTCGCCTATCTCGCCTGGTCGATGACCCTCGAGCTCGGGGCCAGTCGTCGGTCGGCCCGGCTCGCGGCACTGATCGTGGTGGTCAATCCGATCACCTGGTTCGACAGCGCCGTCTGGGCCCAGGTCGATTCGGTCGGCGTCATCTTCCTGCTCCTCGGATTGCGCGAGCTGTGGCGGGACCGGCCCGAGCGCGCCGCCGTCCTGACCGTCATCGGCGCCCTCATCAAGCCCCAGCTGGGGATCCTGATTCCAATCGTGGCCGCCGTGACCATCCGGCGGGCCCTCTGGCCAGGCGGTGGATTCGGCGACGAGGAACCAGCTCCTCCCCGTCGCTCGACCACCGGCTGGGAGCTCCGAGCGGCCGGGCCCGTCCGGATCGTGACGACCGGCGTCGCCGGGCTCGTCACCGCGCTCGCGCTGTCGTGGCCCTTCGGCCTCTCGTTCTTCGGTCTCATCGTCCAGATCTTCAAGACCGCGGGTGGCTATCCGTACCTCTCGGTCAACGCCTGGAATCCGTGGGCGCTCGTCACCTTCGACGGCAGCGGTATCGCCGCCAACTCCGCCTGGGTCTGCGACATGCTCGCCCCGAACTGCGGACGCGCCTTCTCGATCGGGCCGCTTCCGGCCGTGGTCGTGGGCACCGCGCTGACCCTGGCCTTGTTCGTCCTGGTGAGCGCGCTGGTCGCCCGGCGACCCGACCGTCGAACCATGCTCGTCGGGCTCGTGGTGCTGGCGCTCGTGTTCTTCGTCGTCCCGACCCGCGTCCACGAGCGCTACCTCTATCCGCTGGTCGCGCTCGGCGCGATGCTGGCCGCGATCTCATGGCGCTGGACCATCGCCTACGTGGCATCGAGCCTGGCCACGATCGCCAACATGTACTTCGTCCTGACGACGCTCTACCCGAACAACCCGGGCATCGATGACTGGCTGGGAACGGGCCGCTCCCTCGGCAGCTTCCCGGTCGTTGCGCTGGCCGCAACGATCCAGGCCGTCGTCCTCCTCTTCGCGTTCTCGGAGCTGCGCCGCTCGGCGTCGGCGCGACTGCAGGTCGCGATCGTCAGGCCCGAGCCCGAGCCGGAGCCAGAACCGGAGCCGGAGCCCGAGCCCGAGCCCGAGCCCGAGCCCGAAGCTCGGCTCACGGGCCCGCAACCGCCGACCACCTCGTTCGCACGACCGGAGCCTGGCGCGATCCCAGCGACTGCCCTGACTCGAGCGACGGCCCTCCGCCCGGCCTGGGACGATCGCCCGTCATCGGGCGAGCTCGGCTTCCTCGGCTGGCTACGCCACCGACTCAACGAGCGACCGATTCGGCGCGACCGAAGCAGCGACCACGCAGGCGAAGGGGGCGGCCGGATCGACCGCCTGGACCTCTGGATGATCGCGGTCCTCGCCGTGACCCTCCTCACGGTTCGGATCTGGCGTCTGGGCGAGCCCTACCAGGTCATCTTCGACGAGGTCTACCACCCACGGACGGCAACCGAGTTCCTTCAGGACTGGCGCTACGGCATCTCCCATGACATCTACGAGTGGACGCACCCGCACCTCGCCAAGTACGCCATGGCCGGCGGGCTCGTGGCCTGGGGCAACGACCGAACGACGGCGACGAGCGACCTCGGCGCCCCCGTGGGTGCAGCGGTCGTGGAGCCCCGCTGGGACCAGTCGAGCACGACGGCACGTGTGACCGGAGACCGCCTGTGGGTCGTCGGAGGCGATGAGGTCCGCGCCTACGACCTCGGGACCCGTGGGCTCGCGGCCCAGATCGCGCTCCCCGGGGCTGCCTCCCTCGCCGTCGATGCGGTCGCGCACCGTGTCCTGGTCGGCACGGGAGACGGCCGGATCGTGGCGATCGACACGACGGTCCTCGACGCGGCCCGGCTCGCCGGATCCCCGCCGGCTGCTCCTCCGGTCCCGACGCCATTCGCGACATTGGAGCGACCGGTCAGCTCGCTCGCCGTCACTCCCGATGGCGGGACGGTCGTCGTCATCCTCTCGCCCGGCGTGGCCGCCGACACCTGGGCGGCCGTCGTCCTGGACGCGGAATCCGCGGAGGAGGTCGGCCGCGCCCCGGTGGGCCCGGTGGAGGCCATCTCCAACGCGGGGACCGGCGCCGTCGCTCTGGCCACTGAGGCCGGCGTCGCGTTCTTCGACACGTCGACCGCATCGATCACGACGACGGTGGGGCTGGAGGGCGCTCCCGGCGGGATGGCCATCGTCACGAACCTCGACAAGGATCGCCTCTACGTCTCGATCCTCACGCCGGATGGGCCCCGTGTCGCCGTCGTGACGGCGCCCGGCGCAAGCGGCGTGCCGGCGGTCGACTCGACGTTCGAGCTCCCCGGTGCCGAGGCCGGATGGGTCGGCTACGACGCCGCGACACAGATGATCCATGTCCTCGGTACGAACCCGGAGACGGGCTCCCCGACGGTCTACGTCGTCGAGCCGCATGGAAACGCCGTCTATGCCGACGCGCAGCTGCCCTTCGCGCCGGCAGCCCTCGCGCTCGACGCGAACCGGGAGTATCCGTCGTCGGATCGCGAGCAGTTGATGGCCTTCGACTCGCGCGGCGCTGTAGCGGCCGTCGACGTCGGCCACCACGCGTACGCCTGGCGATTGCCAGGGGTTCTGGCTGGCGTCGTCATGGCCATGCTCCTCTACCTCCTGGCTCGGATCCTGTTCCGCCGGCGCGAGGTGGCCGTCCTCGCAGCGTTCCTGATCGTCGTCGACGGCATGCTCTTCGCCCAGAGCCGGATCGGCATGAACGACGCCTATGTCGGCCTTGGGATCGTGGCGGCGTACGCGCTCTTCGCCGCCATCTGGCGGTCCGGCGCATCGCGCGCACGCTGGCTGGCGTTCTGGCTGGTCATGCCGCTGATTGGCGTGTCCCTCGGCCTTGCCCTCGCGGCGAAGTGGGTTGCGGCGTACGCCGTCGGCGCGCTCGGGATCCTGGTGCTGGCCCGGAGCGCGCTCGGTCGAACGCTCCTGGTGGCCGGGCTCATCGCCGCGACGACTGTGCTTGGCTACCTGGCCCTGTCCGTCCCGGAGGGCCAGAGCGGTGCCAACTACCTGTTCATGGCCATCATGGTGGGCCTGACCCTGGCCACCGCAGCCGCCACCGTGCTCCATCCGATCGCCTGGACGGACGAAGAGGAGCGGCTACTGACCTGGGGCCCAGCGGCCCTCGGCGCCGTCGTCTTCGGCGTGGCGCTGCTCGGCGGCCGCGCGGACCAGGAGATCGTCCTTGGGCCGGTCGCCTTCACAGCCCAGGAACTCGCCTTCGCGCTGGTGCTCCTGAGCCTCGCCCTCCATGCCGTCGTCCGGTTCGTCGGCCGCTGGGGATTCGGGCCCCGGGCTGCCGCTCCAGCGGCGGACGATCCGGCTCGCCTCCTGCCCGCGCCATCTGCCGCCCCCGAGGGCTGGCTGCGACCCGGTGCGCTCCTCGGGCTTCCGATGGTCTGGACGTTGTTCTGCCTCGTCGCCATCCCGGCGGCGCTCTACGTCCTCTCGTATGTCCCCTGGGCATTCGTGGCCGATCACCAACTCGTGGCCGGCTGGCCTTCCGGGCATGGCGGCCAGACCCTCGCCGATCTGACCGGGCAGATGTACCGCTACCACAACAACCTGAGCTCGCCCCACGCGGCGTCGTCGCCGTGGTGGGCGTGGCCGTTCGACTTCAAGCCGGTCTGGTTCTACCAGGAGGGATTTGCCGGCGGGACGGCGGCCGGGATCTACAGTGCCGGCAACCTGGTGGCCTGGTGGATCTCGATCCCGGCCCTCGCGTTTGCCGCCTGGCAGGCATTCGTCCGTCGAAGCCCCGCGCTGGCCCTCGTCATCATCGCCTTCGCCGTTCAGTGGCTGGCCTGGTCAAGGATCGATCGAGCCGCGTTCCAGTACCACTACTACACGAGCCTGCCGTTCGTCTTCCTCGCCCTGGCCTACTTCCTGGCAGAGCTGTGGCATGGCGCCTCGCGCCGCACGTGGCTCCTGGCGCGACTCAGCGCCGCGGCCGCCGTACTCGCGCCGACGACCCTCTGGCTGTTCCACCGACCGCTCTGCGGCTTCGTCAGGGTCGATGCCGTCAACCCGACCTCGCAGGCCTGTCCGACGCTGATCCCCGATTTCCTCCTCAGTGGAAGAGCGGCCGCGATCGCGGTCGTGGTCGGGATCGGCGTCCTGCTCGTCGTCCGGCTGCTCCTGGCGCTCGCCGACGAGGACGGCGGCGACGGCGTGCCGTTCCGGATCCGGTTGCGAAACGCCGCGCTCGCGGCCATCGGGATCAGCCTCGGTTTCGTCGTGGCGTCCACCTTCTTCGACGACACGCCGATCGTGACCTCGTCGAACATCCCGGTCGAGCCGATTGCCCTGATCGTGACGATCGCCCTGGTGCCCCTCGCGGCGTTCGTCGCAACCGCCCGGGACGCTCGGCGGCTGGTAGCGGGCCTGCTGGTGGCGATGGCTGGCTGGTTCGTCCTGTGGTACCCGAACATCTCCGGGCTCCCGTTGCCGCAGGCCATGGCCAACGCGTACCAGGGGTTCCTGCCGACCTACGTCTACCCGTTCCAGTTTCCGGTCAGCACGGTGGATCGGAGTGGCCCCGCACCGAGCCTCCTCAGCCTGCAGCCGGCGATTCTCCTGATCGCGCTGACGGGCGTCGTGATCATGGTCGCCTATGCGGTCTGGGTCTGGCGCGTTGCCGCCGTGGAGGGTTCGGCCGACGCTGACCGCTAGGCGGAAGCGGGACGGATGGGGGGCGGAACTTCCGCCGTGAAGCCGGGAGGCAGCGCACCCTGCGCCGCGAGACGACGGATCACGAACCCGTAGTAGTCCTCGACCTTGCCGGTGACCCGCTCCCACGAGAACTCATTCGCACGCTCGAGGCCCGAGGCGGCCATCCGTGCCCGGAGCTCGTCGTCATTGACGAGGCGCCCGATGGCGAGCGCCAGCGCCTTGGCGTCCTTCGGTGGCACCAGCAGCGCGTCGCGGTCCCGGCGAACGACGCCCTTGTAGCCGTGGATGTCGCTGCAGACGATGGAGGTACCCGCGGCCATCGCCTCGAGCAGGACGATCCCGAACGATTCGCGCCCGGTCGCCGGCGAGACGTACACATCGGCCGTCTTGAAGAGGGCGTCCCGCTCTTCATCGGAGACCTTTCCAAGGAACTCGACTCCGCCCATCCGGCGGGTCATGACATAGCGTCGCGCCTCGCGCTCCTGTGGCCCACCGCCGACGATGAGGAGGCGACATGGACACCCGGTCTTGCGGAGGATCCGGTAGGCGCGGAGGAGATCCAGGAGGCCCTTTCGGGACTCGAAGCGGCCGACGAAGAGGATGTTGCGAGTCCCGTCCTGCCATCGCGCGATTGGCACCGCGCGCCGGAATCGGGCGATGTCGACGCCATTGGGGATGACCTTGTAGTCACCCGGAAAGAACCGGTCGATGAAGTGGCGCGCCGCCGCCGATACGGCGATCCGGCCGTGGAGGCGGTTCGCATACGAGCCCATCACCTTCGAGCCGAACTCGTAGGCCGGGGAGAAGCCACCGTAGGCGTGGAAGGTCGCCACGTTCACGCTCTTCGACAACCCGAGGACGATGAGCGACAGGAAGGGGACGAAGGGTTCGTGGAAATGGAGCAGGTCGAAGTCTTCCCGCTCGAGCACCGCCCGGACCTGGGAGAGGTAGCGCGGCGACAGGGTGATCGTGCCCATCGAGCCGTTGGCGGGCATCGAGAAGCCCTTCCCGATCCGGATCACATCGCCCTGGGACGCGCGCTGGAGACCGTGGGAGCTGGTGATGATCCGGACGTCGTGGCCGCGCTGCCGCAGGTTCTCGTAGAGGTAGCGGACGTGCTGATTCACGCCGCCGGGGAGTGGATAGACGTACGGCGTGACAAGCCCGATCTTCATCGTTCCCCCTCGCTTGCCCGGATGTTCGGCGAGCCGGCCCCGCCAGGGTCCCTCGGGTAGCCGAGGTCGCGGCCCGAGCCATCGCGCCGGATCCGGCCGCCGAGGTTGGCCCGTGCGTCCCGGCCGTACTTGCGGAGCTGGGCCTGGAAGATCGCCAGCTGGTCCGTCGTCCGGTGGAAGGCGCCGTGCTCGTGCGTCGTGCGAGCCTCGACGGCCGCCCTGAGATCCGCCGCACTCCGACCCGGGAAGGTCGTGTGGCCGGCGCCGATCGCCTCGAGCGCGTGGGCATCCGAGTTGCCGATGCGAGCCAGCCCGAACTCCTCGGCGAAGCGGACGGCTCGCTCGTGGCCGGGGCGCCCCAGTGCGGTCGGATTGAAGGCCTCGATCCCGTCGGGCCAGTAGCGCGGGTCGTCCTCGAGCAGGCGGCGCAGGACGAACCCCTGGGCGCACAGCGGGTAGGGAACCAGCGGATGGGCGGGAATGGCGATGCCACCCTGGTCGTGAACCGCCGCGATCGTGGTCCGGAGCGAGCGGAACGGGCGGATCGGCTGGTCGATCCAGAGCGCCAGGAGGTGACCGCCGAGTGTCGTGATCTCCTCCCCGACGATCACCTCGACCCTGAAGCCCCCGTCGCGGGCGACGACCTGTGCGGCGCGCGCCGCATCGATCCGCTCGTGATCCGTGATCGCGATGACGTCGAGGTCGGTGGTCTGTTCGACGAACTCGAGGATCTCGAGGGCACCGGCCGTGCCATCCGAGGCGAGCGTATGGATATGGAGATCGGCACGACCGAGGCGCTCGGTCATCGGCCGGCCTCCTCGAGGCGCCCGGTCCCGGTCGCTGCCTCGGGATCGAGATCCGGCCAGACCGGCGCGAGCGCCGACCACCACTGTTCCGGCGCCGCGGCAATCGATTCCTCCATCGCCCGCGCGACGCCAGCCATCGCCGCGGCCAGTCGGGCCCGGCGCAGGCCCTCGGTCGGGATGTCGACCCGCCTGAGCTGGCCCCGGTAGCGGCCGCCACCGGCCCGTCGCACCGCGGCCACCCAGATCGGGAGACCGGCCTCCATCGCGAACAGGCCCGGTCCCATCGGCAGGGGGGCCGGGGCGCCGAAGAACGGCACTTCGATGGCGCCGCCAGCGACGTTGCGATCCGCCACCATGCCCACGACCCGACCTTCGGTCAGGGCCTGGGTCAGCGCCCGGCGTGCATCGCGCAACGACACGATGTCGACCCCGACCGAACCTCGAGTCCGCTCGATCCATGACTGGAGCGCGGGATCTGCGAGCGTCTCCATCGGAGCGACGACGTGGCGCCCGGTTCGGGCGACGGCGAAGAGCGCCGGATACTCGACCGCTCCGAAATGCATCGAGACGAAGACCATGGGCCCCGGTTCGCCGAAGGCGTCGGCCACGGTGTCCGGTGTCTCCACGATCAGCCGCGACTCCAGCTCCGCGGCGCTGTGCCCGGGCAGGCGGACCATGTCGAGGTAGTAGCGGGCCGCCTGCCGGAAGGCACGACGGACCAGGCGTTCGAGCGCGGCCGGGTCCTCGGCGGCGGCGCGAGTCGCGTCGTTCGCCAGCCCACGCGCCACCAGGTGGCTCGCCACGCGCTGGAGGTTCCGCCGTGCCCGCGCGGCACGACCTGGCGCCATTCGATACCAGAGTTCGCCGGCCGCCTCGCCGATGGCGTTTACCGGCCCCTCCGGAATCGCGATCAGGGCCCGCGCGATCAGAGCCAGGAGACCCGCCCGAAGTCGCTGGAACGGCGTCCCCCGGTCCGCCGGAGGAGGTGCAGCGCCGGGCACGGGTTCGGTCTCAGGGTTCACGCGGACTCCTGCGCCGTGGAGGACGGGTCACCGCTGAGCATCGCCCTGGCGCGGGCCTCGAGCACCGCTGACTCTGCCGGATCGGCCGGCCAGATCGGCTTGAACGAGTACCACTGGTCCGGCGCCGCCCGCACCGCTGCCTCGAAGGCATCGGCCATCGCCTGGGTCGCCCGCTGCAGCGAGGCGGGGTCAGAGCCCATCACCTCGATCGGTTCGGCCCACGAGATCGAGAAGGTCCGGCCATCTGGTCTGCGATGGAGCGTCACCGGCAGGATTCGGGAGCCGGTCTTCGCGGCGAGCGAGGCGGGTCCGGCGGGCAGGGTGGTCCACGCATCGAACAGCCTGACCGGAATACCGTCGCGCCGATATCCCCAGTCGATCAGCAGCGCCAGCATCTCGCGACGCCGGAGGACCGCGTAGATCTCGCGCAGGTTGCGCCACGGGATGACATGGACACCCCATTGCTCACGCGTCCGCCGGAACTCCTCGAACAGGCCCGGGAACGACGAGTCGTCGGCGACGACGTTGATCGGCCAGCCGCGTGACGCGACGCCGGCAGCCACGGCCTCGTTGTTGCCGAGGTGTCCGAGCGTGAAGATCAGACCACCCTTCGAATTCGCCCAGATCTCGTGGATGCCATCCAGATCCGCACCGCTGACCAGCTCGTCGGCGTGGTCACGCGCGAGCATCGGCAGCCGGGCCAGCTCCACGACGTACTGGCCGTACCGTCGGTACGCTGCAAGTGCCGTCCGGCGAACCCGGAGATGGCTCGGCGGCAGTCCCAGGACATGCCCGAAATTCAGGTTGGACCAGCGGCGCTTGCCGGGCCAGAGGAGATACGACAGCTGGGCGCCGCGGCCGAGAACGGCGCGTGGAATCGCCGGCGGGATGTGCGAGATCAGCCAGGCAAACGCCTTGTATCCCGCGACCACCGCTCGTTCAAAGAAGGGCGAACCCGACCGGAGGCGTCGATGCGGTGCCTCCAGTCGGCGCTCTCGATCCGTCACTTCGCGGCGGCGGCGACCTTCGCCTTCGACCCGGCCATCTTCCGCAGCTTGCGGACCGTCGGGACCTCGGTGCCGACGAGCGTCTCGTTGTCCTCACCCAGGATGAAGGCCTCGACCCGGTTGAAGGCGATGTCGTCATGGATCTGATGCGGCGGGCTCTTCATGAAGTAGCTCGACGGGGCGACCAGCGTCCCACTCAGGCCACGGTCAAGGCCGAGCTTGAGGCAGCGGATGGCGTCGGTGATGACACCGGCGCTGTTCGGGCTGTCCCAGACCTCGAGCTTGAGCTCGGCGTTGAGCGGCACATCACCGAAGGTCGTGCCCTCCATCCGGATGTAGCACCACTTGCGATCGAGCAGCCACGGCACGTGGTCGCTCGGCCCGACGTGGACGTCATCGGGATCCATCTCGTAGTCGAGCATGGAGGTGACGGCATTCGTCTTGCTGATCTTCTTGGACTCGAGGCGCTCCCGCTCGAGCATGTTCAGGAAGTCGGTGTTGCCGCCGAAGTTCAGCTGGTAGGTTCGATCGAGGCGAACGCCACGATCCATGAATAGGCGGGTCATGACGCGGTGACTGATCGTCGCGCCGACCTGGCTCTTGATGTCGTCACCGATGACGGGAAGCCCGGCCTCGGCGAAGCGGCGCTGCCAGTAGGGCTCGCGGCCAATGAAGACCGGGATGGCGTTGACGAACGCGACGCCGGCACGGAGCGCCTGCTCGACGTACCACTTGGTCGCCTCCTCGCTCCCGACGGGGAGGTACGAGACCATGACATCGACCTCGCGCTCCTTGAGGATCCCGACGATGTCGGCGGTCGGGCCCGGGGCCTTCTCGATGATCTGGCTGAGGTACTTCCCGAGGCCGTCGTGGGTCATCCCCCGCTCGACCTTGACGCCCATGTTCGCGACCTGCTGGAAGACGATGGTGTTGTTCGGCTTCTGGTAGATGGCCTCGGAGATGTCCTTGCCGACCTTGTTCTTGTCGATGTCGAAGGCGGCCACGAACTCGATGTCCCGGACGTGGTAGCCGCCGAGCTCGACATGCATCAGGCCCGGGACGAAATCACCGACCTTGGCGTTCTCGTAGTAGTAGCGGCCCTGGACGAGGCTGCTGGCGCAGTTCCCGACGCCGACGATGGCGACCCGGATCTTGCCGTCCTTGCGCCCGGAACCGGCCCAGGTTCCGGCGGTCGTGCCGTTCTTGCCGTTCTTGCTGCTCACTGCTTGCTCCTGACTCCTGATGGGCTGGATGGTTGGTGGGATGATTCGAGTGATCGCGCCGCGCGTCAGCCCTCCCGAGCCTGGGCGCGAACGTGAAGAATGCGCTGGATCGTCGTGATCGTGGCGAGGATCGTGATGAGTCCGAGGGCCGCGTTCAGCGCAAGTCCGGACAACGGATAGCCCATCGCGCCCGGGAGGTCCATGTCCTCCGGGAAGCCAGGAAGAAGACCGGCCACGATGAGGCCGATCGAGAGGATCGCGATCCGGACCTCGCGCGGGGCGAGACCCACGGCAGCCATGCCGGCCCCGGTCGTGAAACCGAGGCTCTCTGACTTGGCCCGCGTGTAGCTGACCATGACGGCAGCGGCAAGGGCGGTGGCCGATAGCATGACCGGCAGCCAGAGCCCGAAGTCCAGCGTCCCCCAGACGAGGCCGACGTAGATCACGCCCTCGCCCCAGCGGTCGAAGACGGAGTCGTAGAACGCTCCGAGCCTGCTGACCCGGTTCGTGGCCCGCGCAAGTGCGCCGTCGAACAGGTCGAAGACCGCGCCGAAGATCACGAGGAGTCCAGCCGCGAGCCAGGCCTGCTGTGCGGCCGCGACTGCCGCGATCACGGCGATACCGAAGCCGATGAAGGTGAGGTGATTCGGCGTCAGGCCCAGTCGTCCGAGGGCCCGGGCAATCGGCCCGGCCATGGCCCGGAACCGGCTTCGCATACCGGCGGAGACCAATGAGCCGCTCACGAAACCGCGCTCCGTGGCCGCTCGGCGGGCGCCAGGCCCAGCACCCGCCGCTCGTAGATGGCAAAGCGATCCCAGGCTTCCGGAATGAGCCGCGTCACGGTCTCGCGGCCGGCGCGGCGTGTCTCCACCAGCCCTGCGAGCCGGAGCTTGCCGAGGTGCCAAGACACCAGGGGCTGGCTCAGCCCGACGTGATCGATGAGGTCCGTCACGGAGGCCTCGCCCTGGGCGAGTCGCCGCACGATCCGCAGGCGGTTCACGTCAGCGAGCGTCTTGTGAATCAGACGAACCGCGCGGAGGTCATCGGGCTGGTCGACGACCGCGGCAATCGTGGAGCGGATCCGGGCTGGGGAGGGGCTCAGAGCAGTCTCCGGAGATGGAGGAACTGGCGTTGAAGGGAGATTGGGCACCGTCGGATCAATGACGGTTTATATCAATATGCGTTGATCCCTCAGATGTGTCAAGCCCCCGATCGGGCAGTACGGGACCGACCCACCGACGGCGGCGTGCGGCGAGGCGGATGGGCGTACGCTGCCGGGGCGAAGCATGACGGACGCCTTGGACCGCATGGAGGCGGTCGCGGTCGGCCGCCGGCCAAACCAGGGGAAGACGGCGAGGTCGAATGAGAGACCGACTGACCAACCAGATGACCGCCAGCCGCCTGGTACACGGGGATCGAGCACTCTCGATCCGATCAGAGTACGAAATTCCGGTCATCGCTCCATATCGGCTCGATCTCACCGTGAGCGTCCTGCGTCGTCTGGCGACCAACATCGTCGACGTGCTGACGGCCGACGGGCGCTACGTTCGTGCGCTGATTGGTGCGCACGGACCCGTGATTGTCCGCGTGGCTCAGGCCAGCGATGAGGTCCTGGCCGCCACGATCGAGGGCAACCCGGACGACCACGAACCGGCCCTCGCCCTGGTGCGGGCGATGCTTGGGACGGATCGGGACGTCAGCTCATTCGGCCGGGCCGCCACAACCATCCCCTGGTTAAGCCCACTGGCGCTGCGCATGCGCGGTGTGAAACCGCCTCGTTACGCATCGCTCTGGGAGGCATTTGTGAACGTGGTGACCTTCCAGCAGCTGAGTCTCCATGCAGCAAGCACCATCGTCCGGCGCCTGATCGTGGCTGCTGAGCCAGCGGTCGACGTCGATGGGGTCTCGCTGTACCCGTTCCCAGGTCCCGAACACTTCCTGGCGTCTGCGGATCACGACCTCCGTGCGATCGGCCTCAGCGGTCGCAAGATCGCGACGCTGCGGCGTGCGGGTGAGGCTCACGTGACCGGCCGGCTCGACCGGGCGACGCTCGAGGCACTCCCGAGTCCGGCTGCCGCAGGCCTGCTCCAGGACATCAAGGGCATCGGGCCGTGGACAGCGGCCGTCATCCTGCTCCGCGGCCTCGGCCGGCTCGATGTCTTTCCGATGAACGACACGGGCGTCGCCCGGAACCTCGCGTTGGTGGCCGGCCCGATCGGACTGGAGGTCGACCAGGTCATCGACGCGCTGCGACCCCAGCAGGGAATGCTTTACTACCATCTGCTGCTCGCACGGCTTGAGGCTGGCGGTGGGCTGGGATTTGCTTCGATTCTCGGGTGAGCGGCGGATCGACGACTCAGTCGACCCGATGGCCTGCTCGACCAGAGCCCGATCCAGTCGAGAGACCACTCTCCGTTCGATCAGGGATAAAGGCCTCGCAGCTGGGTCGCCAAGGCCACCCGCTCGACCGCAATCGCGTTGGCCGCGAGCCGTGGGCTGACGTTATCGGCCGCCGCTCGTTGCCAGACGGCCTCCGCAGCGACGAGGATCTGGCGTCGGAGACGCTCGTTGACTTCGTCAAGGGTCCATGCCAGCGCGGCCCGGTTCTGGGCCCACTCGAAGTAGCTGACGATCACTCCTCCGGCGTTGCACAGGATGTCGGGGATCACGACGACTCCGTTTTGGCGGAGGATCGGATCGGCATCAGGCGTGGTCGGGCCATTCGCCGCTTCGGCCAGGATCCGAGCACGGACCGTGCTGGCATTCGCCTTCGTGATCTGGCCTTCCAATGCAGCCAGGACGAGGATGTCAACGTCCAACGCAAAGAGCTCGTCGTTCGAGATCGGCGTTGTGCCGGGTGCGCCGGCAATCGTGCCGTGCTCCTGCAGGTACCGCGTCAACAGCGGCACGTCGAGGCCATCCGGGTTCGTCACGCCGCCACCGACATCAGTGATCGCAACTACGCGTGCTCCCACCTTGTGCATCAACCGGGCCGTCGCTTCACCTACGTTGCCGAATCCCTGGACGGCGACCTGTGCTCCTTCAATCGTGAAGCCGCCCCGGCGCGCTGCATCGGCGATGGTGTAGACGACGCCCTGGCCCGTCGCATCTGCCCTGCCGTGCGAACCGCCGATCGAGATAGGCTTGCCCGTCACGACGCCCTGGACCGAGTAGCCTCGGTGCATCGACACCGTATCCATGATCCAGGCCATCGTCTGTGCGTTCGTCCCGACGTCGGGCGCGGGGATGTCCGAGTCCGGTCCAATGATCCCTTCAAGCTCTGTTGCGAACCGCCGCGTCACGGCCTCGAGCTCCCTGGTACTGAACATTCGTGGATCCAGCGTCACTCCGCCCTTGGCGCCTCCGAACGGAACGTCAACGAGGGCGCACTTCCAGGTCATCCACATCGCCAGGGCGCGGACGTCATCAAGGTCCGCCGTCTCGTGATAGCGCAAGCCGCCCTTCGCCGGCCCGCGAGATACGTTGTGCTGCACGCGATACCCGGTGAAGACCTTCACCGTGCCGTCGTCGAGCATGACCGGGAAATTGACCGTCCACTCCCGCTTCGGCGCCCGGAGGATCGCGCGGATCCCGGGTTCGAGCTGAAGGTGGTCGGCGGTCTGATCAAACTGGGCCAGAGCCGCCGCCAGCGGGTTGGCGCCTCGCGTCTGGGCGGGCATCTCAAGGGTCTGCAGCATCGGTGGTCTCCGGTCTATGACGAGGCGCACCGACACGGTGTGCGAAGGCGAGCGGGCACGTCATCGGGAGATTGAAGGCTCTCAGCGAACAAGCGAATGGATGAGCGTGAACGCCATATGAAAACGTGACCGGCCACCTCATTCACGCCATATTCACCCGGGTTTCCACGGGTCTTCAACCCGCGACCCTAGCTTCAGGCGCGGTGGCTTACCGCCATCACCGGGGCGCACCCTTCACGGCGTACAGCCGAAGCGCGCCCCATTCAGCGAGGATGACATGCGGCGCTTGAGCACCATCAAACCATTCAGTTGCGTCACGTGCGAGCTCGAGATCGTCGGCTCAGCTACGTTCCACGTCGGGCTGCCGTTCTGCTGCGCCGGCTGTGCCGCCAACGGTCCGTGTATCTGCTCGTACGACCAGGCGCCCATCGATGAGTCGCGCGTGCACCACTGCCTCGATGTCGCCGATCCCATCGCCATCCCGATCGTAGTCACTGGCCACCACCTCGTGCGAGCTGGCAGACGCTGAGCCGGTCCGGCTGAAGTGGGTGCCGTGGGCGAGCGTATGCTCGTTTCCTCGATGGCCACCAACCCGCAACCCTCACCGCTCGCCGTTGCTGCGCTGGCGCTCATTCACGACCACGTGACACCCTCGAACCTGACGATTCGATTCGCGGCGGCCGATGCGGCAATCGACGAACGGGCCGCAGAGGCTCTGCTCGATGAGCTTTCCGGGCTCGGTCTGGCGCGGGTAGTACGAGGAGCGAAACGTTCCGGTGACTACTTCCCGACTCCGCTCGGTGAGCGGCTACTCGGGGTCTCCATTGCCGGCCGGCCGAAGCATGTCGAGATGCTCGCTGAGATCGAGCACATGCGGACCGACATCCTGTCCACGATCGCCCACGAACTGAGGACACCGCTGACCGCGGTGCGGACGAGCATCGGCCTGTTGCTCGACCCCTCGATCGAGCCGAGCGCCGACCAACACCAGACACTCCTGGAGACAATCGACCGCAATACGACCAGGATGCAGCGCCTGGTTGGCGACATTCTTGATCTTGCTCGCTTTCGTGCCGGTCGCGTCCAACTCCAGCTCCGTAGGTTCGATGCAACTGAGCTCGCCGAGTCGGCGATCTCATCCGTTGCATTGCTCGCTGCATCACGCGGACAGACCATCGTGCTCGAGGTACCAAGCCGGCCGGTCTCAGTTTTCGGCGACTATCGGCGGCTCGAACAGGCTCTCGTGAATCTCCTCTCCAATGCCGAGAAGTACTCACCTCAAGGGGCTCCGATCAAGGTCTCTGTCCGAGGGGTCGGGCCAGACGTCGCATGGACCGTCAGTGACAAGGGCCACGGCATCAAGGTGACGGACAAGGCCCGACTGTTTGAACGCTTCTTTGTGGCGCAACGTGACCATTCCGAGGCCAGCGCGGGGATCGGCTTGGGACTTCCGATCTCCCTCCTGATCGTTGAGGCGCATGAGGGCCGAATCGACGTACGGAGCCGACTCGGTCGCGGCAGTACGTTCAGCATCGTCGTTCCGTCGGCCGGACCCGAGGAGGCTCCTAAGGAATGAGGGTCCTGGTGGTCGATGACGAACCGGATGTCATCGAGTCCGTCCGTCTCGGGTTCACTTTGCAATGGCGTGAGATCGATGTCATCGGCGCGGTCAATGGCGAATCCGGACTTGACTCGATCGAACACAAGCGTCCCGACATCGTCCTTCTCGACATCGGCTTGCCCGACATCGACGGCTTCGAGGTGCTCCGCCAGATCCGGGCATTCTCGGACGTGCCGGTCGTGATGCTTACGGCCCACGACGATTCGATGGACAAGGTGAAAGGCCTGGAGCTCGGAGCAGACGACTACGTCACCAAACCGTTCGACCATCTTGAGCTCATGGCCCGAGTCAAGGCCGTTCTGCGCAGGCTCGACATGCCGGCGCCAGCCAGCCGGGCCCCATCCTTCAGGTCCGGCGACCTCGAGGTCGATTTCGCCCGTCAGGAGGCCCGCCTACGGGGCGAGCGTCTTGAGCTGACACCAACCGAGTACAAGCTGCTCTACCACCTGGTCCGCAACGCCGGCTACATCCTCCAGCACGGGACCCTGCTGGCGAAGGTCTGGGGCCGTGAATACGTCGACGAGGTCGACTACATCAGGGTCTACATCCGCCGGCTTCGCGAGAAGCTCGGTGACAACCCAGAGGACCCCCGGTACATCCGGACGGAGCGAGGGTTGGGCTACCGCTTCGTGGGCGACGATCCCGCCTGACCGTGCCGACATCGGGTCGGTCCCGGTCGGTTCCGGTCGCCCAGAACCGGATGCTCCGCAGCTCGTCGCCGTGCGCAGTGGACGCTGCGGCCTGCACCCACGGCCGCGCATCCTGGGGGGTCACGCGAGAGCTGGCACGCCCGCGACCTCGCCACGATCCTGCGCCGGTTGCCGGGGCCGTGGTCCGCGCCATCGAGCAGGACCCGGACCTCGCTCGACGGCAGGGCCAGAAAGTCCCGGCGCAGGATCAGGTGCACTAGCTCCACGAGTGCACCCGCATGTACTCGACGCCAGTCGGCCCCTGGATCCCGGCGGCCTGACCGATGCCATCAGGCCCCCAACGCATCCACCGGATGACGGTGCGAGACGTAGTTCCCGACCGGTTGGCGGAAAGCGACCGCGAAGCGGTTCCAGCCGTTGATGGCGACGATCGCCAGTGTCAATGCCACCTGCTCAGCCGGAGCGAACAGGCGAGCGACCTCCTCGTAGACTTCGTCGGGGGCCCCAGACTGCGGCAGGAGCGTCAGAGCCTCGGTCCAGGCGAGGGCGGCCCGCTCCCTGGCGCTGAACACCGGTGCCTCCCGCCACACGGCGACGAGGTGAAGTCGCTGCGCCACCTCGCCGATGGCCTCGGCATCCTTGGAGTGCATGTCTACGCAGTAGGCACAACCGTTGAGTTGCGAGGCACGAAGCTTGACCAGCTCACACAGCTGCGGTTCGAGGGTGCTCGATTCGATGACTTCTTCCAGCTGGCTCATCGCTCGTGATGCCTCGGGAAGTTCGTGTTGGTAGTCGAGTCTCATGTTTTCGCCTGCTCTTTCAGTAACCAGTGAACTCTTCGGTCCGGATGTCGTCCTCGTCGACGCCCGAGTCGACGAGCATCGTACGCAGTCCGCTGACCATGCCGGGCGGGCCAGTGAGGTAGTAGATGGCGCTGGCAACCCCAGCCAGGTGGCGACCGAGCATTGACCCATCGATGCGGCCACGCTCCCCATCCCAGGCGCGCCCCGACTCTGACATGTCCGACATCGTGGGCACGAACGTAAGATTCGAGTCCTGTTGCGCGAGGTGGGCGAGCTCGTCGAGGAAGGCCGCATCCTCGGGTCGACGGTTGGCGTACAAGACCACGACCCGATACGGCAGACCGCCGTCCCTGACCGCCTGCACGAGGATGCTGCGGAAGGGCGTGACGCCGATCCCACCCGTGAGGACCACCGCCGGCCGGTTCGCATGATGCAGCCGAAGGTCGCCGAACGGTCCCTCGATCCTGACCGGGGTTCCGAGCGGCATGGTCTGGAGGACGCGCTTGAACGCGGTGTCCCGCAGGCGGGTCGTGATCGTGATTACGTCCTCACTGGGGGCGCTCGAGATGGAGAAGCCCCGGGTGTTGCCTTCCGCGTCAGTCTCGGGCGGGTTGAGCAACGTGATGTCGATGAACTGGCCGGCCCGATACGTCCAGTCGTCCGGCTTGGTGAAGCGGAACGACATCGTCCGTTCTGCCACTGGTTCGCGGCCTGTCAAGGCCGCTTCGAAGATGGGCCAGGTAGCCGCCACGGTCACTGTCTCGGCTCCGCTCGAGGGTCCGACGTCGCTCATGGGTCAGGCCTCGACGGTCGCAGCAGGGGTCCCGACGCGGCCGATCCTCACGCGCCACACGACAGGCCCACTCTCGAGGTAGTCCCAGGTGAACGTCCCGGGCTGCTCGGCCGCAAGCTGGTAGTAGAGCGGCTTCGGGTCATGGTCGTTGACCAGCACAAAGCCGGTGCCCGCATCGAGGGTCTCGAACGTTTCGAAGATGATGGCGTGACGCCGAACCGGCGGCTCGCTCCTCACGTCGAGAATCTGGTTGTCTGTCATCGTGTCGCTCCCTCTTCCTTCCCAGCCTCTTCGAGGCGGGCCAGGTAATGCATCACCTGATTGATTCGTTCAGCCGCCGGTGCATGCTCACGACGGAGCGCTCCATACGCCTGGGCTGCGATCTGGGCCGCTGTCGTCGGTTCGCCGACATCGCCAAGGCGACGCAACGCACGCGTCAGTGAGGTCGTCAGCTGGGTCACGGCCGGATCCGTCGCGCGCATCGCGCCCTCGACCACCTCAGCCGACCAGCTCATGCATCCCATCCAGCAACGCCGCGAGCGAGACGTCGGGCCTGGCGAGGAGCGCGGGAACGAGCAAGTCATTCTCCTTCGAGAGGTGCGACTCGAACAGGGCGAGGATCGCGCTGGCGATGGTCGCCGTGGCGATCCCGTCACTTGCCGTCCGCAGTCTGTCGACATGAGCGATCAGGTTGCGGTGTTCGTCGCGCATCGCTCGAACGAGCAGTTCACTCGACCCTGTGTCGCCGGCTGGATAGAGCGCGGCCTCCTCCGCCGCGGCGTGCGGCAGCAGTTCTCCATCAAGAAAGGCGAGGACCGACTCTCGAGCGTCGCCGACTGGCCCGCCGGCGCGCGCCGTATCCACCGCGTCGAGCACGCGGGTCCGCAGCTCGTCGTGCAGTTCCCGATGGTGTGCTCGGATGGCCGTCGCGGCGTCCGCATCGGATTGATTCGACATGTTGTCGTGACACTCCTGACTGCTCATGGTTGGCACTTGCTATTTACGGTTATTTCCGTGCAAAATGCAAACTATGCCATTTACAGTGCGCCGACACCGAATTCTCGGTGGGATCACGCGGTCCCGTCTGCTGCGGATCCTGCACCGATCGGCGAGGCCGATGGGGGTCCGTGAGCTGGCCCATGCACTGGGTCTCCACCCCAACACGATTCGCGAGCATCTCGACCAGTTGATCGACGCCGGCCTGGTCGGGAGCACGACGGAACGGCAGGTCGGACGCGGACGACCGCGCCTGTCCTATGTCCTCCGAGCGGATGCGGACGAGCCCGATCCCGAGGCCTATCGGGCTCTGGCCGGGGTCCTTGCCGAGCAACTCGCACGCGTCCCGGACGCCCGCGCCGCTGCAGTCGAAGCCGGAGAGCGGTGGGGTCGGACGATGGTCGAGGATCCGACGGTCCCAATCGACGAGCCCGAGGCGATCGGGCGCCTGGTCGGTCTTCTTGGTGATGTCGGCTTCGAGCCCGACCGGTCCGTGCAGCCCGGTGAGCCGATCCGCCTTCATCGCTGCCCGTTCGGCAGCCTTGCCCGCGAGCGCAGCGAGGTCGTCTGCGGCGTTCATCTCGGCCTGATGCGTGGTGTGCTGCATCGGCTCGGAGCACCCCTGAGCGCCATCACTCTCGAGCCGTTCGTCGCGCCGGATCTGTGTGTCGCTCACCTCGGGGTTCGGGTCGATGGCTGACGAGCCCATCGGCCTGGGCCGCCTGCTTCCGGCTCAGATCGATCCGGACACGCTCATCGACCGGCTCCGGTCGGTAATCGACCCGGAGCTTGGGATCGACATCGTCGACCTCGGTCTCGTCTACGGTGCGACGATGAGCGAGGGCGTCGTCCACGTCCGGATGACGACCACGACGCCGGCCTGCCCAATCGGGTCCTATCTCGCCGACTCGATCCGGCGCGCGCTGTTCGAGCTCGATGGCGTGCTCGACGTGGACATCGATCTCATCTATGAGCCGCGCTGGTCGCCGGTGATGATGAGCGACGAGGCCAAGGTGGAGCTCGGGTGGCTGCAATAACCGCCCGGACCATCCCGCTCCGGCGTCTCGGTCTGCTCGCCCTGGCCGGTGCCGCGCTCCTCGCCGGGCTGACCGGCGCCCTCGTCCTGCTCGGCCTGGCGATGCCGACCGACACCGTTCGCCTCGGGGCCAGCCATGGACCGCTGATGACGCTCGGCTTCCTGGGGACGCTCATCGCTCTTGAACGCGCCGTCGCTCTCGACCGGCCCTGGGGGTATCTCGCACCCCTGGCCTCGGGCCTGGGTGCGGCGGCGCTCATCCTCGGCCTGCCGGCACCGGTCGGGGCGTTCCTCCTTGCGACCGGCGGCGCGTTGTTCGTCGCGATGTACGTGGCGTTCGACCGGATCGAGCGTTCGATGCACACGTCCGTCCAGGCGATCGGTGCACTGGCCTGGCTGGTTGCGGCCATGCTCCTCGTCGGAGGCCGGCCGATCGGCACCGTGATCCCCTGGCTCGCCGCATTCCTCGTTCTCACCATCGTCGGCGAGCGCCTCGAGCTGTCGCGCTTGGGCCGTCCCTCCGAGGCAGCACGACGCGCCTTCGTCGGGGCCGTCGGCGTATTCGCCCTCGGTGTCACGGCCACGCTCGTGGCGCCCGAGGCCGGGATGCGCGTGGGTGGTGCGGGCCTGGTTCTATTCGCCGTCTGGCTCGCCCGGTACGACATCGCTCGGCGAACGGTGCACAGGCAAGGTGTCACGCGTTTCGTCGCCCTGTCGCTGCTCGCGGGATACGCCTGGCTGGCGGTCGCGGGTGCAGGATGGCTCGCATTCGGCTCCACGATCGGTGGATCCCTGTACGACGTGATGCTCCACGCGTTGTTCCTGGGCTTCGTGATCTCGATGGTCTTCGGCCATGCTCCGGTCATCCTGCCGGCCGTGTTGCGCACCCCACTGCCCTACCGGCCGCGCTTCTACGCCCACCTCGTCCTCCTGCACGCCGGTCTGCTGCTGCGGATCGTGGGAGGTGACCTGCTTGGGTCAGAAACGGCGTGGCAGACAGGGGGTGTGCTCAATGTCACAGCCCTCCTGTTGTTCGTCGTCTCGTCGGCCGTGGCGCTCATCAGCGCGTCTGCACCGATGGTGAGCAAGGCGTCGATTCCACTACCGCAGCCGAATGGGGACTGAGCCGTCGTGATCGATCCTGCTATTCCTCGGGGTTCCGGGCCTGAGTCCCGATCTGATACTTTCACGCCGGTTGTGACGGCATGACGATCCGTCTCAAGCGCGTCTACGAACCTCGCTCCGACGGCGACGGATATCGTGTCCTGGTCGATCGGTTGTGGCCACGCGGCCTGACGAAGGACGCGGCAAACATCGATCTCTGGCTTCGGGACATCGCTCCCTCGACTGATCTGCGCACGTGGTACGGGCATGAGCTCGCCCGATGGCCCGAGTTTCAGCAGCGCTACGAGCAGGAGCTACTCGAACGCGGCCAGCTCCTGGACCTCCTTCGTGACATCGAGCAGCACAACGAGCTCGTGACTCTCCTCTTCGCCGCCCGCGATCAGGACCACAACGAGGCCAACGTCCTGGCCGATGCGCTCGCGCGCTGGCCCCGCCACGTGCATCACTGAGGTGGCACAGTCCTTACCAGTCTCTTGGCGCGGGTCAACCCCCACCTAGTCGATCACGGATCGGAGGTGGACTCATGAGCGACAGACAGGCCCACCATTGGGATCCGTGGGACGCGGCGGTCCTCGAGGACCAACGTGCGGCGTACGACGGCATGTGGGAGAAGGCGGGAGGCCGGTTAGCACGCCGGGAACTGATCGCCCAGGCCTACACTCCCGGCCATGGATCGCACCAGCCGTCTCGTGCTGCTCGCGGCGCTGGGCCTCGGAGTCTTTCTCTCGGGCCTGGAACTCATGGTGACCGCGGTTGCCCTGCCATCCATCGTGACCGATCTCGCCAGCTGGACTCAGCTTCGCCTCGCGTCCTGGATCATCAATGGGTACCTGCTCGCGACCGTCATCACGATGCCGTTGGCCGGGCGCCTCGCGGATCAATGGGGTGCGCGGCGCCTCTTCCTGGCGGGGCTCGTCCTGTTCACCGTCGGGTCGGCGCTGGCCGGCCGGGCCCAGTCGCTCGAGGAGCTCGTGGCAGCCCGGATCATCCAGGCCATCGGTGGCGGGATCCTGGTGCCGGTGGCGACCGCCGCTGCTTCCCATCTCTTCGAGGATCGGGATCGCCCGAAAGCGCTTGGTTTCGTCGGCGGTCTGACGTTCCTCGGGATGGCCGCCGGTCCGTTCGTGGGTGCGTGGATCATCGGCGGGGTCCACCCGGCCGCCGCCCTGGAGGGACTGGGGCTCACCACGGGGCCGCTCCACGATGCCTTCGCCGCGCCATGGCGCTACGTCTTCTACGTCAACGTGCCATTCGGCGTCGCCGCGCTCGCGCTCTCCTGGGCGGCGGCCGCCGGCTGGGAGACGCACCGACAGCCAGGATCGGTCGATCTGCGGGGCGCCCTGGTGTTCTCGATCGGGATCGGCCTGGTCCTGGGCGCGACGACGCTCGCCGGCAGTGACGAGGTCGCCGGCGGCCGCATCGATCCGGCACTCGCGCTCGGATCCGCTGCCGGACTGGGCCTCCTCGCGATGGCCCTGTCGGCCCGGATCGGGCTCCGCCATCCACGGGCGTTCTTCGATGCGTCCCTGTTCCGCCATCGCGGCTTCAGCTCGGCGGCCCTCGTCTCGCTCCTGACCGGCTATGGGTTCGCGACGGCGATCGTTGGCGGCGCCGTCTTCGTGGACCGGGTCCTGTACGGCGGCCCCGACGTCCAGCGGGTCGCGCTGGGTGCGCTCGCCGGAGCGACCGCCATCGGTGCCCTGGGTGCCGGGTTCGCGGTCCGGGTCGTCGGCCTGCGCGCGGTGACGGTCGTCGGCCTCGGCCTGAGCGTCGTGGCGCTGGTGGGGATGAGCTCCTGGACCTCGAACACGAGCATCGTCTCGGTGGCGGGCCTGCTCGCCATCTTCGGATTGGGTTTCGGCCTCACGGTCACGCCACGCTCCACGGCGGCGGTCGCGGCGGTTGGTCGGGCGGCGTTCGGTGTCGCCTCGGCAACGGTCACGGTGGCCCGGATGCTCGGCATGGCGATCGGGCTGGCCGCGTTGACCGCCTTTGGGTCGACCACGATCGATCGCCTCTATCGCCAGGTCTACGCGACACCCGAGTCGTATCGAGCATTCATCCCCGAAGCGCTCCGCGACCGACCGCTCAAGGATGGGCTGGTGGTCCAGGCGCTCGAGCGATGGGCGGCGGACGAAGCGTCGCGGATCATGGTCGGGATCTTCCTCATCGCGGCCCTGGTGACCGCGATCGCCCTGCTGCCGGCCCTCGCCTTCGAGCGGCGGACTCGGCTCGAATCGTAGGGTCCGGGTCCCGGATCAGGGTCAGGAGCACACACTTGGCTTCGGGTCCGGGTGTGCATCCGCGGGGTCGGCCGGGCCCGATGCCACGAACTCGGCCACGACCTGGGTCTTGCCGGGCGTTCCCTTCGGGCCCTCCGAGGTCTGGAGCCAGACCTGCTCCGTCGTCGTGGCGATGGCCGCGTCAAGATCCAGCTGGTGGCGTCGCACCTGGGTGATCCGGTACGTGAACCGCTGGTCGTCGCTGGTGTAGACCTCGATCGTCATTCCCAGCATGCTCGTGCCGTTGTCGATCCGCGACGCCGTCAGGATGGGCAGGAACATGCCGCTGCGGGCATGCGCGTAGAGATAGGTCGCCCTCCCGAACCCGGGCTGTCCGAGCTCCTTGATGTACATCGCGACGTCGCACAGCGGATAGGCGGTGGGATTCGGCGGCAGGATCACGGCGAGGTCGATCTTGAGCGCCCCGACGACGACCCGCGTTGCGACGCGGTCGGCCGGCGGTGTTGGCTCGGCCGTGGGCGAGGCAGTGGCGACTGGTTCGTTCGTCGGCGCCGCCGTGAACGACGGTGCCGCGGTCGGCGGCAACGTGACGATGATCGGCGCCTGCGATGTCTCCGGTCCAGCCTCGACCGGGGCGCTGTACGTCAACAGCCCCGCGGCCAGCAACGCAACCCCGAGCGCGGACAGGATCGCGGGCACGAGTCGAGTTCGGGCGCGAGCCAGGAGTTCGTCCACGGAGGAAGGCTAGCAGCGGTGCCGATGGGTCGCCCGGGACCCGCTCGTACTGGTACGCTCGACCGATGGGACCACGTGCCGCTGTCATCGCCGGGCTGTTCGCTGGCTCCGTCGCCGCCGTGGCGATCCTGGTGGCGGCCGTCGCTCTCCTGCCCGAGCTGACCCCGTTCCCTGGCGCGACGACGGCGCCACCTGTTGCGACGGCCTCCCCGTCAGCGACCGAGGCCGCGATCACGAAGCCGCCGCCGACGGTCGGGGCGACGATCGGCACCGTCGTGTTCCACATCGGCGAGCCGGCTCCGGCGCTGTCAGTCCCCCAGCTGGGCGGCGGCAAGGTGGACCTCGCGAACCTCGCCGGGCGGCCGGTATGGATCAATTTCATGCAGACGACCTGTCTGCTGTGTGTGGACGAGTTCCCGCTGATGGGCGGATTCGCCACCCGCTACGCGGATGCCGGCCTGGTCGTACTGGCCATCGACGTCCGCGAGGACGAGGGGACCGTCGCCTCCTTCGTCAAACTGGTCAACGCTCCGTTCCCGGTTGGCCTGGATGTCGACGGGACGGCCGCGGAAGCCTGGGGTGCCATCGCCCTGCCGATCCACTTCTGGGTGGATCGCGAGGGGATCATTCGGGCCGGGGCGATCGGTGGGATCGGGCCCGACCAGATGGCAGAGAACCTTCGCACGATCCTGCCCGGCGTCACGGTCACGCCCTGACCATCGCGGCACGCCAGCGCGCCAGCGCGCCGGACGTCTACCCGATGGCGCGGGCGGCGGCCCCGACGATCTCGAGCAAGGGACCGGGGATCAGCCCGAAGGCGACCGTCAGCAGCGCCGTGACGGCCAACCCGATCCACATCAGCCGGCCGTGCGCCAGTCCGGGCTCGTCGGACGCCGGATCCCGCATGAACATGTAGACCACGACGCGGAGGTAGTAGAACGCCGCCGCCGCCGCGTTCAGGACTGCGACCACAGCCAGCAGCCCGAGGATGTCGGTCCCGGCCTGGCTCGCCTGGACCGCGGCCAGGATCACGTACGCCTTGGCGAAGAACCCGGCCGTCGGGGGAATACCGGTCAGCGAGAGCAGGAACAGCGTCATCAGGATCGCGAGGGCCGGCTCGCGCCGGACGAGGCCGGCGAAGGTATCCAGGTTTGATGTCACGCCCTGGCGCCGCTGGAGCGCCGCGATGACGGCAAAGACGCCGAGGTTCATGACCGAGTAGGCGGCCCCGTAGAACAGCAGGCCCTCGAGGCCCTCGATCCGACCGGCGGCATAGGCGGCGAGACCAACGAGGATGTAGCCGGTGTGGGCGATGGAGCTGTAGGCCAGCATCCGCTTGACGTTGGTCTGGGTCAGCGCCACGAGGTTGCCGAGGGTCATGGTCAGGATGGCCAGGACCACCACGACCGGCAACCAGTCGAGCTTGAGCGGGCCGAGCGCCTCGACGAAGAGGCGAAGGATGAGGGCGAACGCACCGATCTTCGGCCCGACGCTGAGGTACCCGGTGACCGGCGTCGGCGAGCCCTGGTAGGCGTCCGGTGTCCAGTAGTGGAACGGGACCGCGGCGATCTTGAAGGCGACGCCGGTGGACATGAAGGCGAGGCCGAGCGCCAATCCCGCGGACAGGCCACCCGTTGCGGTCATCGCCGCCAGCGAATCGGCGACCTCGCTGATTCGGGTCGTCCCGGTGAGGCCCCAGACGAATGCCAGGCCGAACAGGAAGATCGCCGAGCTGAACGATCCCAGCAGGAAGTACTTGATCGCGCCCTCGGTCGAGAAGCCGTCCGACTTGTGGTAGCCGGCGAGCAGGTAGCCCGGCAGGACCATCAGTTCGAGGCCAATGAACAGGACGAGGAGGTCGGCCGATGCCGCAAGCAGCATCGCGCCGGTCATCGCGAACAGCAGCACCGCCGTGAACTCGGCGAGGGGCAGTCGCCGCGCCTCCAGGTAGTCCGGAGCAAAGAGCAGCGTCAGGGCGACGATCCCGATGAAGATCAGGTCGAGGTAGGTCGTCAGGTCGTCGACGCGATACGAACCGCCGAAGGCCGTGGCGGCGGTCGTTCCAGCGCTGATCGTGAGCAGCGCGATGACGGCAAGACCGGCGAACGCCACCGCCAGCACCGCCGTTCGGCGTCCCGGGACGATGATGTCGGCCACGACGACACCGCACGCGACCAGGATGGCCGCGACGAACGGGGCGATCGTTACGAGGTCCTCGAAGGTCATCAGGTGGCGCTCATGCGGAGTTCTCGGCCGAGGCCCGACCCCGGAACATCGGGAGTGTCACGACCCGCAGGACCACGACGGCCGCGAGCGCACCGAGCCCGATCGCGAGAGCGAGCGGGTCGATGGCAATCGCCGCCCCGCCGTTGACGTCCGCCAGCGCCCGGTCCACCGAGCCGTTGATGACGTCGAGCAGGATCCCCGGGAACAACCCGAAGGCCACCACCAGCGCCATGAGCGGGGCCAGGGTCAGGATCTCGGTCGGGCTGACGTCGGTCAGGTGGGAGCCGAGTCCGGACAGGAACGAGGACAGTTCGCCGGTCGCAACGCGCTGGAACATCCAGAGCAGGTAGGCGGCCCCGAGGATCATCACGAACGTGGCCACCGCGGCGGTCAACGGATTGAAGCTGAAGGCGCCGACGAGGGTGAGGAACTCCCCGACGAAGCCGGACAGACCGGGCAGCCCGGCCGAGGCGAAGACGAAGAACCCGAAGATCGTCACGTAGACCGGCATTCGCGCCGCCAGTCCGCCCATCCTGGCGATCGCCCGATCGTGCGTGCGCTCATAGATCACGCCGACGAGGAGGAAGAGGGCGCCGGTTATCAGGCCATGGTTGACCATCTGGAGAATCGCTCCTTCCATGCCCTGCGGCTGGAAGATGAAGATCCCGAGCGTCACGAAGCCCATGTGGCTGACCGACGAGTACGCGACGAGCTTCTTGAGGTCCGGCTGGACCAGCGCCACGATCGCCCCATAGATGATGGCGATGAGGCTCAGGATGATGATGGCCGGCGCGTAGGTCTGGGCCGCATCCGGGTAGAACGACAGGCCGTAGCGGATGAACCCGTAGCCACCGAGCTTCAGCAGAACACCGGCCAGGATGACCGAGCCGGCGGTCGGCGCCTCGACGTGGGCGTCGGGCAGCCAGGTGTGGAACGGGAACATCGGGACCTTGATCGCGAAGGCGAGGAAGAACGCCCCGAAGGCGAGCAGCTGGAGCGTCGGATCGAAGCCGCCGCCGCTGGCCGCGAAGGCCCGCAGGGCCTCGTAGTCGAAGGCCCCCGTCCAGTCCCCGCCGTGGGCCGCCTGGAAGGCGAATGCCGTGGCGAGGATGGCCACCAGCATGAGCAGCGAGCCGACGAGGGTGTAGAGGACGAACTTGATCGTGGCGTAGATGCGGTTCGCGCCACCCCAGATCCCGATGATCAGGTACATCGGGACGAGGACGATCTCCCAGAAGATGTAGAAGAGGAACGTGTCGAGGGCCAGGAACACGCCGATCATGCCGACCTCGAGGATCAGGAACGAGATCATGTATTCCTTGATCCGGGTCTGGATCGGCTTGAAGCTGGCCAGGATGCTGATCCACGACAGCGTCGTGGTCAGGACCACCAGCAGGAGCGACAGCCCGTCGACGCCGAGCTTGTACTCGATCCCGAAGGCCGGGATCCAGGACACCTCCTCGGTGAACTGGAACAACCCGCCGCGACTGGCCGAGAAGCCGATCGCCAGGAGGAGGGACACGATCCAGGTGAGGAGTGCGGCTCCGAGGGCGACCGGTCGCGCGTAGGTCGACGGCAGGAACGCGATCAGAAGCGCCCCCGCCAGCGGCAGGAACGTGATGAGCGACAGGATCGGCAGACCGTCCACGGCTAGCGACCTCCTGTCATCAGGGCGTACGAAGCGACCATCACGATGAGCCCGATCGCGATTCCCAGGGCGTAGTTCTGGACCCGGCCCGTCTGGACGCGGGCAAGCCCTCCGCCGCTCAGGCGGGTGACGGTACCGATGCCGTTCACGATGCCGTCCACGATGTTGGCATCGAACCACCACAGGAAGGCCGCGATGCGCCCGCCGATGACGATGAACACCAGATGGTTGAGCTCATCGAACCACCACTTGTTGAGCGAGGCGCGGTAGAGGAACGGCACGCGGGCGGACAGGGCCTGGACCTGCGCAGGGTTCCCGCCCCGACGGAGGCCGCCGATCTCGACGCCGAACAGCCGCCAGGCGGCGACCATGCCGATGACGGCGACCGCGACGCTGATCAGGATGAGCACGCCATCGATGCCGAAGAGGGCGAACTCGGCCTCGTGGTGGCCCAGGATCTCGAGGCCGTCGTGGTAGACCGGTTCGAGCCACCCGGCGAGAAGCCCCGGCCCCTCCTGTCCGAAAAGCGGACCGAGCGGCGGGCCCGGCCACGCCAGGACCAGGCCGAGGAGCAGCGACGGAATCGCCAGCAGCCAGAGCGGAATGGTCATGACCCGCGGCGACTCGTGGATCTTCGGCTCGACCGCCTTGTCCACGCGGCTCTCGCCCCAGAAGGTCAGTCCGATGAGTCGGAACATGTAGAACGCGGTCATGACCGCCACGAGTACGCCGATCGCCCAGACCCAGGCGAAGCCGAGCTTGAACGCCTCGCCGAGGATCTCGTCCTTGGAGAAGAAGCCGGCCAGTGGCGGGATGCCCGCGATGGCGATCGACCCGATCAGCATCGTCCAGTAGGTGTGCGGGATCTTCTTCGCCAGCCCGCCCATCTTCCGCATGTCCTGCTCCTCGTGGACCGCATGGATCACCGAGCCCGAGCCGAGGAAGAGGAGGCCCTTGAAGAAGCCGTGGGTCATGAGGTGGAAGATCGCCGCCGTCCACGCCCCGACGCCGAGAGCCGCGAACATGTAGCCGAGCTGGGACAGCGTCGAATAGGCCAGGACCCGCTTGATGTCCGTCTGGGTCATCGCGATCGAGGCCGCCAGGATCGCCGTGAAGATCCCGATCCCGGCCACCACCACCATAGCCTCCGGCGCGCTGGCGAAGATCGGATTGGCCCGGGCGACGAGGTAGACGCCGGCGTTGACCATCGTGGCCGCATGGATCAGGGCCGAGACCGGGGTTGGACCCTCCATCGCGTCCGGTAGCCAGACGTGGAGCGGGAACTGGGCGCTCTTGCCCATCGCTCCGGCGAACAGAAGGAGCGCCACGATCGCGACCGGGATCGGGAAGGCCGTGAAAGTCTCGCTCGTCAGGACGTCGATCGACTCGCGGATGTTGAGCGTTCCGGTATTGACCCAGATCGCCATGATGCCGAGGGCGAAGCCGACGTCACCGACGCGGTTGACGATGAACGCCTTCTTGCTGGCCAGGGCCGCCGAGTTCTTGCGGTACCAGAAGCCGATCAGCAAGTAGCTGGACAGGCCCACCAGTTCCCAGGCGACGAAGACCGTCAGCCAGCTGTCGCCGAGGACGAGCAGGAGCATCGAGAACATGAACAGATTCAGGTAGGCGAAGAAGCGCCAGTAGCCCGGGTCGTGGCTCATGTAGCCGATCGAGTAGACATGGACGAGCAAGCCGATCGTCGTGACCACGATCAGCAGGACCGCGGTCAGGTTGTCAACGAAGAACGCTGCCTCGATGTGAAAGCCCCCGGCGGGGATCCAGTCCCACAGCTTGACCGACCGCCCCTCCTCGCCGAACCCGCCGGTCAGGGCCGTGAAGACGACGATCATGGCGATCAGCCAGCTGATCGCGACGGCGGCGACCGGGACGATATGGGCCTGTTGTCCGAGGCGACGCCCGACGGCGGCCGTGAACAGGAAGCCGGCGATTGGCAGGGCGGCGATCAGCGGGATCAGCGTCTCCATGCTCACCGGCGCATGTGGTCGTACTCGTCGACCAGCGGCGTCTTCCGATTCCGATAGATGGCGATGATGATCGCCAGCCCGACGGTGGCTTCGGCCGCGGCCACGGCCATGACCATCAGGGCGATGATCGAGCCATCAGCCTTGAGGGCCGGAACGAACGAGCCGAAGGCGACGATCGCGAGGTTGACCGCGTTGAGCATCAGCTCGATCGACATCAGCATGCTGATCGCGTTGCGGCGGGCGAGGAAGCCGAACGTGCCGATCGCGAAGAGGGCGCCCGACAGGACCAGGTAGGCGTCGAGCGAGTTGGCCAGGCCCATCAGCTCGGATCCTCGGGCTCGCGCTTGGCGATGAAGACGCCGCCCACCACGGCGGCGAGGAGCAGGACGCTGACCACTTCGAAGGGCAGGACATAGTCGCGGAACAGCACCTGTGCCAACGCCTCGGTTCCCAATCGGAAGCGAACGGCCGCGGCTCCCCAGTCCGTCGCGCTGATCCCGAGCGTGATCAGGACCGCCAGGATGATCGAGGCCACCGCGGCGGGGATCGCCTGCGTCTGGAACACCAGTCGCGAGGGAGCCGCCTTCGACTCCGTCAGCATGATCGCGAACAGGATCAGGACGCTGATCGCACCGATGTAGACGATGACCTGGGCTGCGGCGACGAGCGGAGCGCCGACGATGACGTAGATCCCGGCCAGGGCCAGAAACGCCACGATCATCGCCAGTCCGCAGCGGATGATGTCCCGCATCGTGACCACCAGCAGAGCGGAGGTCAGCATCAGCGTCGCGAGGGCCGCGAACAGGGCGTCATCCACGGACCCCCCGCCCAGGACGAAGACCAGCAACGCAGGCGTCGTGATGATCGCGCCGGCGATGGCGGCGATCAGCAGGTTCATCCAGGCTCGCATCGGTCGGCTACTTCGTGTGGGCGTGCGTGCCGCCCGCCCCACCGTGGTCGTGGCCACCGGTCTGCAGCGCCTTCGCGCTGCCGTTTGCGCTGCCGTTGCCGCCGGATGAAGCGACCGAGGCCGGGAGGACGGGCAGGAGCTTCGCGCGATCGACGAAGCGGCCCTCCTCGACCGCTCGCTGGAGCCAGTCACGCTCGCGCCGGATGTAGGTCACGTCGGTCTCGCGATCGATCGAGGCGAGGGCCATCAGGTCGATCATCGGCTCCTCGCGGCTGGTGTGCGCGAGCTCGAACTCGTCGCCATGGCGCAGTGCGTCGTACGGGCAGGCGTCGACGCAGATGCCGCACAGGATGCAGCGGCTCTCGTCGACCTCGAACTTCTGGAGGATGCGCGGCTTGGGCATCAGCGCGCCGGTCGGGCACGTCTCGGCGCACCGTCCGCATGACACGCACGGCGTGTCGTTGAGGCTCATATCGAGCGGCGTCGTCACGAGCGTGTCGAAGCCGATGCGCATGAAGTCGTAGCAGGCCGCCCCGACGACCTCGGCGCACACGGTCGCGCAGCGGCCGCAGTCGATGCAGCGCGACGGCTCGCGCAGGATGAAGGCGTGGCTGTCGTCGCGGATGTAGTCGTGGTTGACGCCGGTGAAGCGGTTCTCGGTGACGCTCCGGTAGCCGGCGCCCTGGTGGTGCTGCGGCTCCAGCGTCTGGAGCGTGGTTCCGTACTCGATCCCGAGGCGACGGAGGTCGCAGAAGCCGATCGCCTCGCAGGTGCATTGCAGACAGCGGGTCGATTCGGCGACCACTTCGGCCACCGAGTACGGGATCTCGTACTCGACGTAGCTGCTGTTGCGGACGTCGGGCTCGAGGGCCTTGAGGCGGTATCGCGGCTCCTTCGCCTCCGAGGTGAAGGGGACGATTGACAGGAACTCGGGCTGGGGCTCGGCCAGGGTCTGGCGGGTCTTGATCTCGGACAGGTCGTGACCGCGGAGATAGGCGTCGGCCGCGTAGGCGGAACGGCGGCCCTCGGCGACCGCCTGGACCACGGTGGCTGCACCGATCCGCACGTCGCCAGTCGCGAACACGCCACGACGGGCCGTTTCGAACGTGACGGCGTCGGCCTGCAGGCGCTTGTTCTTGGTTGCGGTCGGCCCCGTGGATCCGGGTCCGATCCATGTCAGGTCCGGTCCCTGGCCGATGGCCAGCAGGACCCTGTCACAGGGGATCGTGAATTCCGTGCCGGGTGCCGGCTGCGGTCGCCGCCGTCCGGACGCGTCGGGCTCACCGAGCGCCATCCGGATGAACTCGACGCCGGTCACGTTGCCCTTGGCGTCTGTGATGACCCGGGTCGGGCCGGCCTGGAAGATGGCGGTGACGCCCTCTTCGATCGCCTCGTGGACCTCGCCCGCGGCTGGCATGTCCTTCATGTCGCGGCGATAGACGAGCGTGACTTCCTTGGCGCCCTGGCGGACGGAGGTCCGAGTGGAGTCCATCGAGGTGAAGCCGCCGCCGATAACGACGACGCGCTTGCCGACATGGTTCGGATACGGCAGGCCGAGTGTCGCGGTCCGCAGGTACTCGAGGCCGTCGAGCACCTCGGCCGCGTCCTCGCCCGGGACGCCGAGCTTGTTCGTGTCGTAGCAGCCGATGGCGATAATGACCGCATCGAAGCCCTGGAACTGGAGGTCGTCCAGGGTGAAGTCCCGCCCGAGTCCCTGGTTGCAGACGATCTTGCCGCCGAGTCGGGTGACGGATTCGTACTCCGCCTCGAGGACCTCGACCTTCGGCAGACGGTACTGCGGGATGCCGTAGCGGAGCATGCCGCCGGGTGCCGCGTCCCGTTCGAAGACGGTCACGTCGTGGCCGCTGAGGAGCAGGTAGTAGGCGGCGGCCATGCCGGCCGGGCCGGATCCGATGACGGCGGCCTTGCGACCGGTCTTCGGCTGCATCTCGAACGGCAGGGGTGGATCGATGCCGTCGTCCAGCATCTGCTTGAGGACCTGGTCGCCGGC
>JBDSJV010000034.1:0-5713 GCA_039917225.1 Candidatus Limnocylindrales bacterium | reverse complement strand
TTCGAGGACTTCACGGTCCGACTCGACGAAGTGTTCTCGGTGGGAGATCGCGTGGTCAGCCGGGTCACGTATCGCGGGCGGCACACAGGCGCCTTCGCGTATCTCCCTGCCCGCGGCCTGACGTTCGAACTCAGCGGGATCGACATCTTCGAATTCCAGGCTTCACGCGTCGTTCGGCACTGGCACGAGACGGATCACCTCGAGCTCTTCGATCAGATCGGCGCGAAACTGGTCGACGCCGGGGTTACCTGAACGGCCATCGAGGACAGGATCGTGCGCCCGGGGCACCACTCGGCGACAGGCGCGATCCGGCCCAGGCGTCCTGAGCTCGGGGCTTCGTGCGCTGGTGCCGAGTGTGCGCTCCAGAGCACAACTCGGCGACGAGACGGCCGTTCGGACTGGGAAACATCTGACTCCCGGCGCCGCTCCGTGGCCGGAAGTGCTGCCCAGCGCACCCACTTGACTACGAAACCCCGCTCAAGACGGGGCCACGGCGACCAGACCGGTGCGATCGAGGTCGCCCGCGGTCGAGTGGTGCTCCCACCGGCACATTCAGCCGCCGCGGAGGCCTCGGCCGCGCCATATCCGGAGTCTTGAGCGCGTGCCGAAGGAATCGGTGCCCGAGTGGTGCTCCCACGGAACATTCGGCGTAAGGGCGGGCGATGGCGTGCCATACCGCGCGGGGCGGGCCCGCGGTGCGTTCCTACCCGCCGCCGTGATCCATGCGGTGCTTGGCGACGAACGCTGCGGCCTGGGCGCGGCGCTCCAGGTTCAGCTTCGACAGGATCGAGCTGACGTAGTTCTTCACCGTCTTGTCCGACAGGAACACGTCGGCCGCGATCTCCTTGTTCGTCTTGCCCTCTGCGACCAGCAGCAGGATCTTCCGTTCCTGCGACGTGAGCTGAGCGAGTTCGTCCGTATAGGTGCCCGTCGCGATCCGCCGAATCCTCTCGAGGACCTTCTCGGTCACGGCGGGATCCAGCAGCGACTCACCCCGGCCAACGGCCTCCAGCGCGGCGACGAGGTCCCGGGCCCTGATCTGCTTGAGAAGGTAGCCAGACGCGCCGGCGACGATTGCCGACAGGACCGCCTCTTCATCCGGGAACGAGGTCAGCATCACGATGCGGGTCGCCGGCAGCTCGGCCCGGATCTCCCGGCAGGCCTCGATCCCGGAGCCATCCGGAAGGCGGATATCCATGATCACGAGATCAGGTTCGTGCCGGATGGCCTGTTCGATCGCCTCGGCGACCGTCCCTGCCTCGGCGACCACCTGGAAACCGTCGCGCCGATCGAGAAGCGCTACGAGGCCCTGGCGCACGACCTCGTGGTCGTCAACGACGAGCAAGCGGAGCGGACGGACCGGCTTGGCCTCGGTCACGATGAGCCTTCCTCCAGCTTCGACAACGGTATCCGGACGATGATACGGGTACCGGCGCCGGGACGGCTATCGATCTCGAGCGAGCCGCCGACGGCGGCCGCCCGATCGCGCAGGTTGGCAAGCCCGAGGTGCCCCGCGCGCGGCGCCACAGACGGGTCGAACCCGATCCCGTCGTCCTCGATGGTGAGATTCGCGTCGCCATCGCTCGAACGCATCGAGACGCGGGCCGTTGAGGCGCCACTGTGACGGATCGCGTTGCTCAAAGCCTCGCGTGTGATCTGCAGCAGCTGGCTGGATACCTCCGCCGATAGCTGTGCGTCGACATCGGCCAGGTCGTCGAGATCGTGCTCCACGGACATCCTGCCACCCGAGCTGAGGAGCAGCTCGTCCGCCAGCCCGGCCAGTCTGAAGCCAAGCGAGGCTTCGGAGGTGTCCGTCGCGAGGTCCATGATGAACGACCGGATTTCGCCGATCGAGGAGGTCAGTCGATCGATGGCATGGTCAACCCGGTCGGCCGCCTCGGCCGGGGCGTCGGCCATGAGCTCCGGGACGTCTTCGAGGGACAGCACCACGGCGTAGAGGCCCTGGATGATCCCGTCGTGGAGGTCACGGCCGATCCGGAGTCGCTCATCCAGGACCGCGAGGCGCTGGACTCGGCTGTGCAGCCGCGCATTCTGGATCGCGATCCCGGCATGGAGCGCGAACAGCTCCACGAGCCGCTGGTCCTGCTCGCTGAACTCCTCGGCATTGGCCTTGTCCGTCAGGTAGAAGTTCCCGATCGCCACTCCGCCGGACCGGATCGGAACACCGAGGAGGGTATGCATCGCGGGGTGGCCCGGCGGGAACCCGGAGCTCGCCGGGTGCGCCGCGATATCCGGGATCCGATACGCCAGACCTTCGCTGATGATCAACCCGAGCAGGCCGTGGCCACTCGGCGGCGGGCCCATGGTGGCGCGCTCGTCAGGCGTGATCCCACTCGTGATGAACCGCTCGATGCGTCCTCGTCCATCCACGATTCCCAGGGCCGCGTAGCGCGCGTGAACCAGGGTCCGCACGCTGTCCACCATCGATTGGAGCACGCGCTCGAGGTCCAGCTCGCCGGAAATGGCGCGCGTCGCCCGGTCAAGGGCATCGATTGCATCGACGTGGGAGAAATCCCCAGCCGGGGACTCCGCGAAGGGCCGCGAAGGCGAGGACTCGATCATCCGCGGAGCGTAGCAGTCAGAACGGCGCGCGCATTGGCCTCCTGTGCGCACGGTCGGCCCCACAGGCGACGACCACCGGCCCACGGTTAGGGGCCAGGTGTCACTTCTCATGCCGTCGGTGCCCTTCCACCATTCGCCCATGCATAGAGACGTCGTCCCAGGGCCAATCGATTCCCAGCGCGGCATCCGACGGATCCTCCTGGCGACGGATCTCTCGCCCGCATCCGAAGAGGCCGGCCTCCAGGCGCTCGACCTGGCCCGCGACCTCGCCGCGGAGCTGTTGGTCGTGAGCGTCATCGACCCGGGTACCCTGAGGATGCCCGGAGGTCGCTTCGGGACGAGGGTTGACCAGGTGCGCGTGACCCGGGAGGCCGCCGCCCAGGGGCTGGTGTCACGCGGTCGCGCGGCGGGCGTACCTGTCAACTTCCTGATCTGGGAGGGAGACCCGGGCGAGTCGATCGTCGAGGCGGCAGAGAGCGAGCAAGTCGATCTCGTCGTGGTGGGCAGCCACGGCCGGGGGTCCGTCGGGCGGTTCTTCCTCGGCAGTGTGTCCGACCACGTCGTCCGTAACGCGCACTGCCCGGTCGTCGTCGTGCGCGCCCGCGCGTCGGAGGAGCGCGCGCTGCAGCGCGAGAAGGCTTAGCTCTCAGCCCGGCTCAGGTCGTGTAAGCGCCGCCCGGATCCAGCTCGCGCCGAATGAGGTCGAGCTCCGCGTCGGTCGGAGCCGATGTGACGGCGAGATCGTCGGCGATTCGTGGTCTCCAGCCGATCGTCGCGTGCACGTCCTCGAGCGTTGCGCCCGGGTGGAGCGAGTCGAGCCGCATCTCCCCGTCGTCGTCGAAATGCCAGATCCCCATGTCCGTCACGACCACGGACGGTCCGCGTCCCAGCCAGCCCTGCTCGCGCCGGATCCGCTCCGCCTTCTCGGCTCCGCCGAGATTCCCGGGCGATGTCCGGAAGTCGATCTGCTCGACGAAGGACCGAGCGCTCTGGCGCATGATCACGAAGATCTGGCGGGCGTTGATCGCGATCTCGCACGCTCCCCCACTCCCGGGCAGGCGCGTGTTCGGCTGATGGTAGGGCCCGATGACCGTGGTGTTGATGTTGCCGAACCGATCGATCTGCGCGGCACCGAGGAATCCGACGTCGACCAGGCCGCCCTGCAGGTAGAAGCTGAAGAGTTCGAACATCGAGACGACGGCGGTTGCTCCGGTCACGATGGTTGGATCGCCGATCGACAGCGGCAGGCGGGCCGGTCGGGCCCCGAAGACGCCGGCCTCGTAGATCAGCTCGAGATCCGGCGCCACGGTCCGCTTTGCGAGGTTGACGGCGATGTTCGGCAACCCGACACCGACGAAGCAGACGTGTTGCCCGGCCAGCTCGCGGGCCGCGGCGACGATCATCATCTCGGACTTCGAGAAGGGCGCCGAAGCACGCGCGGCGGCGGGGTCGGACGCGGCGCCCCGGCCTGCGGTGCCGTCGTCGGGAGCGCTCATCGGTAGTCCCCGTAGTCGACGGATCCGGAGGGTGCCGAACCCGGCCGGAGGCTGGCCACTCGCTCTGGCCCGAGCTTCTCAACGTAGCCGGCCCGGTCGCCGACATCGAATACCCACTCGCGCAGCCAGGCCTGCAGCGCGGCTTCGTCGCGGGTGATGGCGTCCCAGTCCAGGTAGAACTGGTTGTCGCGGTCGTATGCCCCCTGGACATATGAGGGGTGGGCCCCGAACGGCTCGACGACGACGGCGTCGACGATGAGGCCGGGAATGATCGTCCGGTTCGGATCCGCCCGGATCACGGCTTCGTCGACGAGCTCCTCGACGACCACGATGACGCGCTCGGCCGCGAAGGCTGCTTCCTTCTGGCAGCCGAGCAGCCCCCAGACCTGGGTATTGCCGGCGGCATCGGCGCGCTGCGCGTGGACGATGGTCACGCCTGGCTTGAGCGGCGGCACGGCATACACCTTGCCATCGCCATAAGGTGACTCGATCTCGCGGATCAGCGGGTTTGCCGTCGGCATGTCCGACTCGAAATAGGAGCGGAGCGGATAGAAGGGCAGATTGGCAGCCCCCGCGGTATAGCGGCCCACCATCCCGAAGTGGGAGTACTCCTCCACCTCGAGCGGTGCGGGCTGGCCGGTCTCGATTCGCCGGCGGATGGCGCCGAGACCACCGACGCCGGGATTCCCGAGCCAGCTGAAGATGAGTTTGCGAGCAACGCCGGCCGCAATCATCTGGTCATAGATCAGGTCGGGAGTCAGCCTTGCAAGCGTCAGGTCGCGGCGGCCCTGGCGGATGATCTCGTGACCAGCGGCGAACGAGATGAGGTGCGTGAAGCCCTCGATGGCGACGGTATCTCCATCTCGCACGAGCTCGGCGATTGCGTCATGCATGGACGCGACCTTGGATGCTGCCATGGGCCAAGTATCGGCGATGCGGGGCGGTGGCGGGGCGGGCCTTCAGTCCTTGCATCGCGCCGTAGGATGTCCCGGGGATGGTCCGGTCGCTGGGCCGGGCATACGGATGGAGGGAACTCATGGATTCGATGGCGCGAACCGGCGCGGCTGGGATGCTGCGCGCGCTGTACCTCGTGGCAATGGCCATGTTCCTGATCACGATCGCGATCGGGATCCTGAACGGTCTGAATGTGGTCGAGTTCGACCGTAACCAGTTGCTGACGCACGTCCATTCGGGAACGCTCGGCTGGATCAGCCTCGCGCTCATCACGTCGACGATGTGGCTGACGAAGTCGGTTGACCGGAGGATGGCGTGGGCCCTGGCCATCCTCATCCCGATCTACGTCGCGGCGTTCTACAGCGGCAATCTGCCCGCCCGTGCGATCACGGGGAGTGCCCTGCTCATCGCTGTCCTGTGGGTCGTGGTCTGGGGCTGGCAGCGGGCCATGGCCGATCGGTCCTTGCCGGTCCTGGGGGTTGCTCTCGGCCTCACGACATTCGGCTACGGGGCGATCATCGGCGTCCTGATCCAGATCCAGCTGGCGACCGATGCGGCGATCTTCCCGGCGAATGCCAACTCGATCGGCGCCCATGCAGCGGCGATGGTCTTCAGCTACCTCATTCTGGTGGCGATGGGCCTGATCGAGTGGCGCGTGCTCGGCACCACGGGCCGGCCTC
>JBDSJV010000033.1:0-3748 GCA_039917225.1 Candidatus Limnocylindrales bacterium | reverse complement strand
GAGGCCTTCTCCAAGGGTGAAGAGGCGCTCGTCCATCGCGCAGCCGACGCGCCGACGAAGCCAGAGGTGCCCACCACCGGGACACCGGGGCTCAACCCCAAGTACTCTTTCGACACGTTCGTCGTCGGGCCCTCTAATCAGTTCGCGCATGCAGCCGCGCGGGCGGTGGCGGAGGCGCCGGGGCGCTCCTACAACCCCCTGTTCGTCTATGGCGGGGTCGGCCTCGGCAAGACCCACTTGATGCACGCCATCGGAAACCAGGTGATGGCCAAGTTCCCGAGGAAGCGCGTCGTCTACGCCACCTCGGAGAAGTTCACGAACGAGTTCATCACCTCGATCCAGCAGGGCAAGATCGACGAGTTCCGCGCCCGCTACCGACGAATCGACCTCCTGCTCATCGATGACATCCAGTTCATCGCCGACAAGGAACGAACCCAGGAAGAGTTCTTCCACACCTTCAACGCGATCCACGAGGATGGAAAGCAGATCGTCCTGTCCTCCGACCGACCGCCCAAGGGCATCGTCACCCTCGAGGAGCGCCTGCGCAGCCGCTTCGAGTGGGGGTTGATCGCCGACCTTACGGCGCCCGACCTCGAGACCCGCATTGCGATCCTGCGAGCCAAGGCCGAGGAGGGCGGCGTTCCGATCACCTCCGATGTGATCGAGTTCATCGCCCGCAAGGTTGTCAGCAACATCCGCGAGCTCGAGGGGGCCCTGAACAGGATCGTCGCCTACGCGTCGATGGGTGCCATGCCAATCTCCATCGAACTGGCCCAGGCGGTCCTCTCCAACGTCCTCTACAACCCCAAGAAGCGGCAGATCACACCCGAGCGGATCGTCAAGGCCGTCTCCGAGTACTACGGGGTCGGTCTCGACGCGCTGAAGGGCCAGAAGCGGGACAAGGCTATCGTGATGCCGCGCCAGATCGCGATGTTCCTGATGCGATCGGAGACGGACGTGTCGCTCCAGCGGATCGGCGCAGAGCTCGGGGGGCGGGATCATTCGACCGTCCTTCACG
This sequence comes from Candidatus Limnocylindrales bacterium, assembly GCA_039917225.1. Lineage (GTDB taxonomy): Bacteria > Chloroflexota > Limnocylindria > Limnocylindrales > CSP1-4 > UBA5189. The sequence goes on along the minus strand of JBDSJV010000033.1, from coordinate 2,730 downwards.
CCTGCGACAAGATCACACGCGAGACGAGCGCCAACGACGAACTCCGGCGCGAGGTCTCGGCCGTTCGCGAGTTGATCTACTCCGACTGACCGGCGTTCCCGGGTCGGGGCGACGCCCTCGTCTCATCGATCCCTCATTCCCAGTCTTGTCCTGGTCGGCCGCTCGTTCGACCGCACCGCGCGCAGGTGGACAAGTCCGCGCGTGCCGGTGGAGAACCGCCCGGCGAACTGCGGGCTCGGATGCGATCGAGGCGGCCAACGGGCAGGGCCGGTGTGGAGTGCCGCGGGTAACTCGGCCGGCGCTGTCGGGAGTGTCCACAGTCGGGGGCCTGTCATCCCCCGGTGCTCGCGGTTTCGGCGGCACCGGTCCACGCCGTCGGTGACGGCGTCCACGGGCGGGCTCCGCACGGCCGAGCGTGGTCGTGCACCGTATCCACACCATGATGATGACGGTGATGACTTCGTTTTATGGAGATGGATAAACACTACTCAGGTGGAGTCCCCGAGCCGGCGGGGCGAGCGTCAGGGTCCGACCCGCGACAGGCGGTTGCCCGCTACCATCTGACACAATCATCTGACGTCACCGGTTGTCGGAGTGGACCAACGTGAAACTCTCGGTCATGCAGGAGAACCTGGCGCGCGGGCTGTCCGTCGTCAGCCGCGCGGTCTCGGCGCGCAGCACGCTGCCCGTTCTGGCCAACGTCCTGCTTCGAACCGAGGATGCCGGGCTGAAGCTCACGGCCACCAACCTCGAGATCGGGATCACGTACTGGGTCCCGGGCAAGATCGAATCGGACGGTGCAACGACAGTGCCGGCCAAGCTCCTGACCGACCTCGTGAACTCCCTCCAGGGCGGCGACCGGATCGATCTCGACCTTGGGCCTGGCGAGACGCTGGACCTCCGTTGCGGTCGGTTCGCATCGCACCTCAAGGGGATCGATGCCGAGGAGTTCCCGGCCATCCAGACGACCGGCGAGCGACCGACCACCCGCATCGCCCAGAACGTCCTCCGCGAGGCTCTCGAACAGACGGCGTTCGCCGCGGCGACCGACGAGGCGCGCCCGATCCTCACCGGCGTGCTCTGCCGCTTCGAGGGAGGTTCCCTGACCCTGGCAGCCGCCGACAACTACCGGATCGCAGTGAAGACGATCCCGATCCTCGATACCGTCACCGACACGAGCGTCGTCGTGCCGGCCCGGGCGCTGACCGAGCTCATGCGCGTGCTCGCGGACTCCGACAGCCCCGTCGAGATCGTGCTGGCCCAGGCGCGCAACCAGATCCTCTTCCACCTCGAGGGCATCGACCTGGTCAGCCGGCTGATCGACGGCCAGTTCCCCAACTACCAGTCGGTGATGCCGCAGGCCCACACGACGCGGGCGATCCTTGACCGGGAGGAGTTGCTGAGGGCGGTTCGCCCCGCGGCGCTGATCGCCCACGAATCAGCGAACATCGTGAAGCTCCAGGTCGGAGGCGACGGCGAACCCGGGATCACGGTCAGTGCCAGCGCCGAGATCGGCGACCACGTCGGCCAGGTGGAGGCGAACGTCGAGGGCGACGGAACCACGATCGCGTTCAACGCCAAATACCTCGCCGACGTCCTGACCAACGTGACCGCGGACCAGTTCGCGCTCGAGCTCCAGGGCCCGCTGGCTCCGGGCGTCTTCAAGCCAATCGGCGACGACAACTACGTCCACGTCGTCATGCCGGTCCGCACGACCTCCTAGAGCGCCGTCACGCTCACCAGCGTCCGCCTGGCCGGCCTGCGGGGATACTCGAGCCTCGAGATCGACTTCGGCCCAGGGCCGCAGTTGCTGTGGGGCCAGAACGCCGCAGGCAAGACCAGCCTGCTCGAGGCGATCGTCCTCCTGGCGTGGGGTCACTCCCATCGCACGACCTCGGATGTCGAGCTCATCCGCTGGGGGGCCGACCTGGCCCGGATCGAGGGAATCGTCGGGAGCGAGACGGTCGAGATCGTCCTCGTTCGACCGGGGGGCGAGGCGGCCCGCGGCGGCGGCCGGAAGCGGATCCGGGTGAACGGCGTGCCACGTCGCGCGACCGCCCTCAACGGGGTCGTTCGGGTCGTCGTGTTCGCTCCAGAGGAGATGCTCCTGATCGCGGGATCTCCTACGCTTCGGCGGGCGGCCCTGGACCGCATCAGCGCCGCCCGGTATCCGGCCTACGGTCCCGCTCTGGCCACCTATACGCGCGCGCTCCAGCAGCGAAACGGCCTGCTCCGCGCCATCCGCGAGGAGACCGCCCAGCGGAGCGAGCTCCGCTACTGGGACGGCCCGTTCCTGGACGGCGGCGGTGAGGTCGTGGATCTGCGCCAGCGGGTGCTGGCCGAACTGTCCGGCCCGCTCGCGGCAGCGCATGCCGAGATTGCCCCCGACGAGGCCTCCCGCTCCGCCCTCGGACTCCGCTACGAGACGAACGCCCCACTACAAGGCGGCGAGAGCCCGCGTGCGGCGCTCGAACGGCGCCTGGCCGAGACGGCCGACAAGGAGGCGTGGAACGGAACGACGCTGGTCGGTCCGCATCGCGACGACCTGTCGTTCATGCTGGCCGGACGCGATCTCGCCGGTTTCGCTTCCCGCGGACAGCAGCGAACGGCGATCCTCGCCTTCAAGCTGGCGGAGCTGGACCTGCTGACCGCCCTGGACGGACGACCGCCGCTCCTCCTGCTCGATGACGTCTTCTCGGAGCTCGATCCGGAGCGCCGATCGCACCTGGT
>JBDSJV010000032.1:0-5441 GCA_039917225.1 Candidatus Limnocylindrales bacterium | reverse complement strand
AGGTCCCGTTCCGCCCGACCAGCGGCAAGCCGGTTTACTGCTCCGATTGTTTCCGGACGATGCGGGGCTAGCCTCTCCTCTCGGCACGCAGGTCCACAGGGGACCTGCGAGAAACCAGAGTTCCAGTAGCGACCCGGGCAGTCAGCCGGCCCGGGTCGTTTTGATTCCATCGAGCGCCGAGCGTCGGGCCGCATCCGGCCGCGTCGAGCGCCTGGCCGCGTGCGGCCGACTCAGCAGCGTCAGCCCGCGCTTGGGCCTCGTCCGCCGAGCAGTCCGAGGTCGAACTTCCGCTCACGGCCATGAATCAGGCGATCGATGTTGTCGGCGTGGGCGAACCAGATCAAGGCGGGAGCCACGGCACCCCACGCCAGGTACGCGGGGGGAACGGCCCCGGAGGCCACCGCCCAGATGATGATCATCGCCGGGAAGAACGCGGCGGATCCGAGCAGTGAGCCGAGTGAGACGTAGCGGGTCAGGAGGATCACGCCCACGAAGACCGGGGCGGCGATCAGGACGGCGACTGGCTGGATGACGAGGGTCGTGCCGACGCCCGTCCCGACACCGCGTCCGCCGTGGAAGCGGAGGAAGATGGACCGCGAACTCCCGATGACGGCGGCGGTCGCACACATGACCTCGACGGCCGGGTCCCCATTCGTTACGAAGCGGGCGACGAGGACGGGCACGGCTCCCTTGATCAGATCCCCGGTGACGACGACCGTGGCCCATTTCCGCCCCAGCGCACGAAGGGCGTTGGTCCCGCCGGTTCGGCCGGATCCAATGGTCCTAGGGTCGGGGCCTCCGCTCAGCCGTGCGACGACGACGCCGAATGGAATCGAACCGGCGAGGTAGGCGCCGGCGACGAGCAGCACGCGCAGGACGACCGCGTCCACAGTTCCCCTTCTGGCCAGGCGCGGGGCTGTCCGATCGGGGATCAGCGGCAACCGGCCAGCGCCGAGTCTAGCACTCGGTCGCCGGTCCTCGGTTGCGCCTTGCGCGACCCCGGTTGCGCCTTGCGCGACCCCACGCGTACCATCGGAGGCGATGACCCACCTTCCCGGACGGCCAGTCGCAGCGCGCGCCAGAGAAGCCGCGTCCGGGCACCCAATCCGCCATTCGGAGACCGCCTGACCATGGCCGTCGGCTCCTCGAACGACTTCGATCTGGTGGTCCTCGGCGCCGGGACCGGTGGCTACAGCGCGGCCTTCCGCGCGGCCCAGTTGGGCCTTCGCGTCGCGCTCGTCGATGAGGACAAGATCGGCGGGACCTGCCTCCATCGAGGCTGCATCCCAACCAAGGCGCTCCTCGAATCGGCGGCCTTCGCCGAGCGGATCAAGCATGCGAAGGACTTCGGCATCGACATCGCCGGCGAGGCGGCCATCGACTATGCCCGGATGGCGGCCCGCCGCGACCAGGTCGTCAAGCGGATGTGGACCGGGCTCAAGACCCTGGTGGACAAGAACAAGGTCACCTGGATCCACGGTCGGGGCCGCCTGGAGGGACCCACGACGGTCCGGGTCCTGATGCACGGCGATGATGAAACACCGGGCGCAGGCGGCGAGCGGGTGCTCCAGGGGACGGATGTGATCCTTGCCACCGGATCCCGCGTCAAGTCGCTGCCCGGATTGGTCCCGGATGGGAAGCGGATCGTTACCTCGGACGACGTCCTGAAGACCACATCGCTGCCGAAGGACGTGATCATCGTCGGTGCGGGCGCCGTCGGGGTCGAGTTCGCCTCGATGTATCACGACCTTGGTGTCAAGGTGACCCTCCTGGAGTACCTGCCGGCGGTCGTTCCAGCGGAGGATCGCGAGGTCAGCCAGCTCCTCGAACGCAGCCTGACCAAGCGGGGTGTCACGGTCATCACCAGCGCCCGGTTCGATGCAGCTTCCGTCAAGGTCGGCAAGACAGGCGTGAAACTGAGCGTCGGTCCCGAGGGCAAGGACGCGTCCGGGATCGGAGCCGAACTGCTCCTCGTGGCCACGGGGCGGGCCCCGAACGTCGAGGAAGTCGGGCTCGAGACCACCAAGGCGGAGCTCGATCGCGGGTTCGTCAAGGTCGATGGCCGGATGCGAACCAAGGAGCAGCATCTCTACGCGATCGGCGACATCGTCGGCGGCCTGTTGCTCGCTCACACGGCGGCTCACGAGGGCCTCGTTGCGGCCCATGTCATCGCCGGCGACAAGGACGTCCATCCGATCGACTACGTCCAGCAGCCACGGGCCACGTACTGCCGGCCCGAGATCGCCTCGATCGGCCTGACGGAGCAGCAGTGCCAGGAACGGGAGATCCCGTACAAGGTCGGCAAGGTGCCTTTCCAGGCGATTGCCAAGGCGCTCATCGGCGGGGAGTACGAGGGCTTTGCCAAGGTCATCGGGCACCGTGACACCAACGACACGCTGGGGATCCATCTCGTCGGCCCGCACGCGACGGACCTCATCGCTGAGGCATCGCTCGCCTTCCAGCTCGATGCGACGCCATGGGAGATCGGCGCCACGACTCATGCCCATCCGACACTTGCCGAGATCGTTGGCGAGGCGGCAATGGCCGTCGACGGCCGCTCGATCAACTTCTAGGGCACTGAGGTCCTCCTGGCGATGACGGCGGCGAATAGCGGCAACTCGGACCTGGCGACCTCGGTCGGACTGACCGATGCCGATCTCATCGCGATGTACCGGACAATTGCCCTCGCTCGCGCCGTAGACGAGCGGATGTGGATCCTGAACCGCGCCGGCCGGATCCCGTTCGTCATCAGCGGCCAGGGGCACGAAGGTGCGCAGGTCGGGATCGCCTGGCCGCTCGAGCGTAAGAAGGACTGGATTGCCCCGTTCTACCGCTCCATCGGGACGTGCCTGGCCTTCGGCATGAGCGCCCAGGACATCCTCATGGCGCAGTACGCCAAAGCCAACGACCCGTCATCGGGCGGTCGGCAGATGCCTGGCCATTACGGGAACGCCGAGAACAACCTGCTGTCCCTGTCCTCCCCGGTGGCAACCCAGATGCTTCACGCGGTCGGGATCGCTCTCGCCGCCAAGATCCGGAAGTCCGGCCAGGTCGCGATGACCTCGATGGGCGAGGGGAGCTCCAATCAGGGCGACGTTCACGAGGGCCTGAACTTCGCGGCGATTCACAAACTGCCCTTCATCCTGGTCATCGAGAACAACGGCTACGCCATCAGCGTCCCCAGCACCCGCGAGTTGGCGACCGAGAACGTGGCCGACCGCGCCTCTGGTTACGGAATCCCGGGTGTCGTGGTGGACGGTTCCGATGTCCTGGCCTGCTACACCGTTGCCCGCGAGGCAGTCGAACGAGCCAGGCGGGGGGATGGACCCACCCTGATCGAGGCGAAGGTCATTCGCCTGACGGGCCATTCCTCGGATGACCAGCAGACGAAATACCGCACGGAGCAGGAGCTGGCCGGGCTGAAGGCCCAGGACGCCCTGCCGCTCTTCCGCTCGCAGCTCATGGATGCCGGCGTCCTGACCGACGAGCTGGAGGCGCTGCTGAAGGCAGAGATCTCAGCCGAGGTCAACGCCGCGACCGACTACGCGGAGGCGGAACCCGACCCGGATCCGAGCACCGCGATGCGCTGGGTCTTCGCCGAGGACTGGCCTTCCGAGACGCCGCCGCCATGGGGCCTTGGCGGCGGCGCGGGCTCCGATCCGGATCCCGGTTCTCGCTGATGGCTCTCAAGACGTTCATCGAGGCCATCCGCGAGACGCTCGCCGACGAGATGCGTCGCGACCCATCCGTGATCGTGCTGGGCGAGGATGTCGGAAAGAAGGGTGGGGTCTTCCTGGCCACGGACGGCCTGTGGGCCGAGTTCGGTGATGACCGGGTGATCGACACACCCCTGACCGAGTCCATGATCGTGGGTGCCTCGATCGGGGCCTCGATGAACGGTCTGCGGCCGGTGGCGGAGATCCAGTTCGCGGACTTCATCTTCCCGGCGTTCAACCAGATCCTGTCCGAGGCGGCGCGCATGCGCTACCGCTCGAACAACGGGTTCGGCGTCCCGATGACGATCCGCGCCCCGTATGGCGGGGGAGTGCACGGCGCCCTGTACCACTCGCAGTCTGTTGAGGCCTTCTTCGCCCACATCCCGGGCCTCAAGATCGTGATCCCATCGACTCCGTACGACGCCAAGGGCCTCCTGCGCTCGTGCATCCGCGATAACGATCCGGTGATCTTCTTCGAGCACAAGAAGATGTATCGATCCGTCCGAGGCGACGTTCCCGATACCGACTACACGATCCCGCTCGGGCAGGCCGCGATCACGCGGCCGGGGAGCCAGATCACGGTCATTGCATATGGCCTCATGGCACATCACGCGCTGGAGGCGGCCGACATCGTCTCGGACGAGGGGATCAGCGTGGAGGTGGTCGATCTGCGCACCTTGCGCCCGATCGACAAGGAGACGGTGCTCACTTCGGTGCGCAAGACCGGCAAATGCCTCGTGGTCTACGAGGACAATCGCTTCGGCGGCTACGGTGCGGAGGTCGCGGCCATCGTGGCTGAAGAGGCGTTCGACTACCTCGATGGCCCGGTGACGCGGATCGCCGGTCCGGATGTGCCCGCCGTTCCCTATAACCACGTCCTGGAGGACTGGTTCATGGTTAACCCAGAGAAGATCGCGGCCGGGATCCGCAAGCTCGCCGCCTACTGAGATGCGCTAGTCCGGGCCGCTGAGCGCGCGGTGTTCGCCCCGTTGATCGCCCCGGTCGCGGCGCGACATTCAGATACGACCCCGGTTCGTGCTGTCCGACGTCTGCGCCGAATCCGGCCCATTTACGATCCTGGGTCGTGCAAGGCTCGGATTCAGCCCCGAACTGCGGCCAGAGCGCGCCAGTCGCCAGCGAGCTGTGCTCACTCCGGCCGGCCCGGCGCCCTCCGGACGCGCTTTCGACTGACAGGTCCGCACCTACCACGACCCCTGGTCGTAAGTGGCAGAAACATGAGCAATCCTGCCGGGGTGGAGGGCGCACGGAGCCAGTCCCGGGCGGCGGAACCGAAGAGGGGATACGCCCGTCGAAGCAGACCCTCGTGTCGGGCGACGCGGCGCCGCGACGTCGAGTTGTCCGGCAGCACGAGAAGGCGAGCCACCGTCCCCGGTTGCCAGCCGAACCGCTCGCCGGCAACCCGCGATGCCACCCGGACCTTCATGTCGTGAGTCCGAAGTGTCTCCTCGACCGACGTCAGCTCCGTCTTGATCTCGACCACCAGCAGCGCCCGAGTCGCGGCCTTCCAGCCGAGAAGATCGATGGCTCCGCGGTCCGCGAATAGCGCGAAGGTGACTTCCGGCTGCACGACCCACTCCATCCCCTCGAGCACCTGCGCCGCCCGACTCACCAGGGACGCGTGGGCCTCGTCGAGCAGTCGGTCGAGATCACCGCCACGCCAGCGGACGATAATCGCGATGTCAGCGTCGAGCGCGGCTGCAATGT
>JBDSJV010000031.1:0-3441 GCA_039917225.1 Candidatus Limnocylindrales bacterium | reverse complement strand
AACGAGGACCACCAGAACGGCGCTCAGCGCAGCCAGGCCACGCGCCGTCTCGGAGGGACCGAGTCCGGCCGCCACGGCGGACAGATCGGCCACGCGTGACGCCGCCCACCGAGGCCGTGTCAGTGGCAGTCCGGGAGTAGTTGCCATTCGCGTGAATCTGACCCTGCAGCGTGGCCGATGCCACCCTCCGTTCGTACTGCCATGGAGGCGGACGAACGGCGCGGGCGTCTGTAATGGGCGCCACGGCAGCGCGGGGCGAGCTGAACGATGATGGCCTCGCGCGCCGCGTCGGATCCCCGCGCGCGTCGCGTCGGATCCCCGCGCGACCTCAACTTCCCGAACTCGAGGACACCCCGTGCATCACGCCAGCCACTACACCGTCGAGATCACGAATCAGCGTGCCGCCAAGGACGAGTTCTTTCGAACCTCGCACCACAGCCCGATCCCGGATGCCGACCGTCCTTCCTTCACGGGTCTGGCCTATTACGCGGTTGATCCGACGCTCCGGTTCGAGGGCCTGCACCTGCAGCCGTATGCCGGCGCTGCACCGGCCGAGTTCCTGATCTCGACGTCCGATAACCAGAGCCGCTCGGCCAAACGGCTGGGCCACCTGACCTTCCAGGTCAACGGCGAGGATCGGTCGCTCGTCGCGTATGCACTCGGGGCAACCGACGGCTCACTGTTCGTGCCGTTCCTGGACGCCACGAGCGGCACCGAGACCTATGGAGCTGGCCGGTACCTCGATCTCCATCCCGAGCCGGATGCGACCTACGTCCTCGACTTCAACGAGGCCTATCAGCCGTACTGCACCTACTCGCCGTACTTCTCCTGCCCCCTGACACCCGCCGAGAACCGCCTGCCGGATCGGATCGAGGCCGGTGAACGTATGCGCGACGAGGACGCTCATTGACCTCGACGCCTGAGGGGCCCCGCGGAACCCGCCGCGTGATCGAGGTCACAGCCGGGACTCGAGAGTCTGCCTAGGCTCGGGGGAACGAGCCGGAGGCACCTGCCGCGGCCGAAATGAGGGAGGAAACCCCATGGATAAGCGGCGAATCGTCGTGGCTGGAGTCGTTGCCAGCCTCGTCATCGCGATGTGGGAAATGATCGTCGAGGCCGTCATCCCCGACGGAGCTGGCTTCTTCGGCGCTCCGATTGCCATCGGGGCGACAGTGATCCGGGATCTGCAGGGTTCATCGAACCCGATCGAGTTCAATGGCCTCGCGTTGATCCTCGGGTTGGCGGGGCACATGATGAACTCGGTGATCCTCGGCGCCATCTTCGCTGCCGTGGTGACGCGCCGCGCCATGTCTGCGACATCAACCCTGGTTGCGGGGATGGGCTGGGGCGTCGCTGTCTTCGTTGGCATGTGGTTCGTCGCGGTGCCGCTGGTCGATCCGCTCATGCAGAACCTGAATGCCCCGGCCTTCTTCGCCGGCCATCTGATGTGGGGCGCCGCACTCGGATACCTGTGGGGCCGGGTCGCGGCGAGCGAGGGTGCCGCCCACACTCGCTGAGATCCAGAACCGCCGCTCAAGACCCGGGCCGGAGTTCCTGCCCGGGTCTCGTCATGGAAGTCGCGTTGGGTCAGGGCGCCTGCCAGATCGTGGTATCCGGCTCGAATGCGGCCCAGGCAAACCAGAAGTGGTCCCCGTGGGCGACCGGCTCCAGCTGGCTTCCTGCGAGCGAGCCCGCGATCGCGAGGCCGGTGACCGACCAGGTCGATCCAGTCTCGCGATCCACGATCGCCGAGGACTCCTCGGCGGAGGCGCGAGCAAAGGTCAGCTGGCGACCGTTGGCGATCGGTCGGAAGACGCCGCTGGCTCCGATATCACGGCCATCGTCAATGCTGGATTGATCCAGCGCCGAGGCGGTGCCGGGAGTCCAGAAGACAGCGATGGGCTCACCGTCGAGCGTTGAGGTCGCCACCCCGACCTTCCGCAGCTCCGAGAACGGGAAACCGACGGCTGCGGTACCCACGCCAATCGTGACGACACGCTCCATCGGGCTCAGCCGGCCGTCGAGGACACCGTCAAAGAGGAAGGGATCGTCCACGCTGTCGTACCCGGCGTACGGGTTCCGGCCGTAGTCGCGCGGCTGCCCGGTATTGCGGCTGAGCACCCGGCCATCCGGATATGCTGTCGCGAAGTCGCCGAGGGCGATGATCTGTGCTGGCAGGAATCGGAGCTGGGTTCCGGTCAGCGTGCCGACGATCGCGGTTCCCGTCACCTGCTGCCACCAGCTCTCGGTCTGCCGGTCGTACATCACTAGGTCGCTGTAGCGCAGGTTGCCGGTCGTGCCGAAATCGTGGATCACGCCATCGACGGTTCGCTCAAAGGCGAGGCCCGTATTGCACAGCGGGCAGAACGTGACGACGATGGGCGTGCCACCAACCGCGTCGTTCACGATCTCGTGCCAGATGAGGATCGCCAGCGGATAGGCCCGGGCCTCGGAGCGGATCGTGAGCGAGATCACCGGTGAGCGATCCGACAGCCAGGACCGGGCTGCATCGATGCTCTCGAAGAGCGGCCGGTCGATCGACGGGATCCCATCCTTGCCGGGGCCGCCGCCCAGGAAATCCCCGAGGTCCACGCTGGCCTGGCTGAAATCGGTCGCCCAGCCCGACGTCGAGACGCGGAGCGTTCCGAGGGCGGGGTGGTCGGTGCCCCCGGGGGAACCGTCAGGGCTCGGTGCGGCGGAACTGTCAGGCGTCAGCTCAGCGGGAGACGAGGCGCCCGGACTGGCCCCTCCCACGGCGCCGCACGCGACGGCGACGAAGGCCGTCAACGAAGCGAGGGCGAGGATCCTGCGTGACATCGTCCGAGACTACCTTGCCTCAGTTCGGGCCACTGTAATGGGCGTCACGCTGGCTCGCTCGACGGTTCGGGATGCGGAAGGGCGAAGACGCGGCTTCGCGCGAATCGCTGCTCCGCGCGCCGGCGAAGATCGTCGAAGTGCTGGACCATCGTCCGCTCGATCGCAGCTCTGCCCATCATCCTGAAGACCATCCCCGCCAAGCGACCGGACTCCTGGTACGTTCCGCGATAGATGAGCCGGCTCAGGGCGGGACCGAGTGCGCCTCATCGTCGACGGCCGTGTCGGCACCCGTTTCGGCGGTGTAGATCAGGAGCAGGTACTGCATGGGTCTCGGCCTCCGTCTGCATGCGGCGGCGCCGCTTCACCAGGACAACGATTGAGACCAGCGCAACAGGTCATCCGAGACGGCGAGCGCGATTCTCGGGCCGTTGGCCGAGAACGCGGTTTAGGTCATCACGTAGTGCTGCAAAGGTTCGACGTAGGTGACGCGGGGATCTTCGCATCCCCCGCCGCCCCCTGGGCGGCGTTCGTAGTCGGCGTCGGGCTCGAGTGCGATGCCGACACGTTCAGCCGCGCACGGGTCACCATTGTCGTTGAAACGGACACGCGCGATACCGATGCGCG
>JBDSJV010000030.1:0-3035 GCA_039917225.1 Candidatus Limnocylindrales bacterium | reverse complement strand
CCCGGTCTGGAGACCGCTCGGCGATGCGATATCGGATCGCTCCACGGAGCGGCGAGCCCGAACGGGTCAAACCGTCGATCAGCCCGGCCGCAAGGGCGCCGGAGCCCGCTCCGTGCTCCCGCACGGTGAACGGATCCGGGCGGCCGAGCAGCTCCCAGATCTCCTCAACCTGGCGGGCCAGGGCCCAGCCGAAGATGGGGTGGGACTCAGGGGCCGTCAGGAAATCGGCGGATCGCCCCGGGCCCCGGCTGCCCGAGACGTAGTAGCCGTGGTCCGGGTCGTACAGGGCGAGTTCCATGAACCGCGCGACGGTCATCGGTCCGGATTGGCCGATCTCTCGTGCGATCCGCTCGACGAGTTCGGGCTCGTGTCCCGGGGCCGGTCGCGGCGCGAGGTCGGCCGGCCGGCGGAGGGCAACGAATATCGGCTCCTCTGTCAACGCCGTCGCACGTCTACGAGGCGGCGGAGACCAGGGCCGACCAGCGTGTGCCCGCCGAGGAGGACAGGGATCGGTGCCGTGGCTGCGGCCCGGGTGAGCGCCTGTAACCACGGGTCGACGACCCTCTCGCCGAGTAGGAGGTCGCTCGCGAACCGGTCCTCGACCGCTGGCCAGGCCGCTTCGTCCCGTCCAAGTCGATGCGCGAGGAGGACGCGGGAGTCGATCACCGCCCCGTCCGCAAGCTCCGCAACGATGCGCCCAAGGGCCTGCGGGCCGTCGCGATCGAGGAGAAGGCCGAGGGTAGATCGGGTCGGACGCTGATCGCTCGCCGCGGTTCGCATCCCGCGCTCTTCGACCAGCGCGCGAGTGCGGCAGGCCGTCGATTCCTCGAGCCACCCGATCGTGCCGGCCGAGGTCCGCCCGGCCACCAGGAGCTCGGCGCGCGGGTTCGAGGCGATGGCTCTGATGCGCGTCGCCGCATCACGGACGCGATCGGTCGTCGGATCGCCGACCGGGCCGACACGCGCCACGATGGCGTCGATCGGTGTGTCGAGGTCGACCTGGAGCCGCCAGCGGGATCGCAGGTCACGGACCTCGACGCCTCGCTCCGCGAGCCAGCGCGGAAGGCCGTTGTCGGCCGTGATGTCGGGGAGCTCGGCGAGGCTGACGTCAGCCGGGATGGCCAGGATATCGGAGGAGTAGCGGTTGTTCGACAGGACGTGGCCGGCGCCCGCCGCCGCGGCGACGAACGCCCGACGGTCGGAGGGGGTGGCGAGCGGAACACTGCCCGACCCGAGGACGACGATCCCGTCGCCGGCGTCGAGGGCGGCGAGCCGTCGAAGGCGAGCCCCGAACGACGCGCCATCCGGCCGGGTCTCGATGATCCGGACCGTGGCACCGGCGGCCTCGAACCCGCGGGCCTGCCGGGCAGCGTTGGCCGATCGCGTCGCCGCGAATGCCGCCTCGAGAGGACCGGCACCCGAACCCGGCAGCGCGTGGAGGATGATTGCGATCACAGGGCGCACCGCGTGAGTGTAGCGAGAGAGGCGAGGCGGCCCCCCTTTGCCGATGCGGTAGTCTGGCCTGGCACGAGGGCTTGCCACGTCAGCGAAGCAACCTGCGCCACACGCACGAGAGCGATCCATGTCGAAGCCTCCGAGGCCCTTCGCCGCCCTGACGCTCGCGCTGTCGTTGGCCGTGGCGTTCGCGGCCATGCCACTGGCCAACTCCTCCCCGGCCTTCGCCGCGATCGTCAGCGCCTACACCTCGACCAGCCGCGAGCCGATCGCGCCGGGCGTCCAGTACGACCAGGGCCGGATCGTGACAAGCACGGGCAGCCAGGCCGTCAACATCGTCGAGGTCGACCCGTCCAGTCCTGGTATCTCGTTCGAGGCGGCGCTCTCGAACGGGCGCGCGACCGGGCTTGAGCGGGTCAGCACGCAGGCCAGAAGTCGCTCATACGAGGGTCACCGCGTCGTGGCCGCGATCAACGGCGATGTCTGGGCCGGCTACTCCAACGACATGGCGCATGCCCCAAATGGCCTCCATGTGGAAGCTGGTGAGCTGGTGACCACCGCGCTTGGCGCGCGACCGACCTTCGGGGTTGGGGCGGACGGGCGGCCGATGCTTGGCTCACCTCGAGTCACCGTCACCCTGGGGACGAATCTCGGCACGCAGTTCGTGATCACCCGGGTCAATCAGCTTCGAAGGTCGGGCGAACTCGTTCTCTACACCCCGCGCTTCGCCAGCCGGACGAGCAGCGCCGCGACGGGGATCGACATCGTCATCGGCGGGCTTGCGCTGCCGCTGCGCGCATCTGGATCGTGGACCGGTTTCGTCACGACAGTCAGGCCGGCCGAGGGTGGCTGGCCGATTGATCCTGGGACGGTGATCCTGACGGCGCCGGCGACCTCGCCGCTCACAGCGCTGGCGCCCGGCGAGCCGGTCACGCTCACGACCGCGGTGACCGAGGGCTGGGAGTCGATCCAGCAGGCCGTCGGAGGGCGAGAGTGGATCGTGCTCGACGGAGCGGTCAGCATCTCCCCTCGTCCGACCAGCGCCGACCAGCTCTTTGCCCGCAGCGCGGTGGGCCTGACCGCGGACGGCCGTCTGATCCTGGCAACCGTGGACGGCGGGCAACCGGGTTGGAGCAGGGGAATGCGCCTCCCCGAGCTCGCCGAGCTGATGCTGTCGCGTGGCGCGGTCACAGCGCTCAACCTCGATGGTGGCGGTTCCAGCGCACTGGCAATCCGCCGCGCTGGAGAGAGCGGGCCGGCCCTCGTCAACCGGCCCTCGGATGGTCTGGAGCGGGGCGTCACCAACAGCATCCAGGTCATCAGCAATGTGCCCACCGGGCCGCTCTTCGCCCTGAATGTCCGGCCTGGTTCCGCGAGCGTCTATCGAAATGGCACCGTGGCCATCACGTTCAAGGGGATGGATGCCGGCTATAACGCGGTCCCGCTCGCACCGAGTCAGGTGAGCTGGTCGGTGACGGCACCGATCGGGACCGTCGATGCGGCCGGTCGGTTCGTGGCGACGGCTCCCGGGACCGGGCAGGTCGTCGTGACGGCCAGTGGTGTCACGGGCGCGGCCACGA
>JBDSJV010000029.1:0-2573 GCA_039917225.1 Candidatus Limnocylindrales bacterium | reverse complement strand
CCTCACCTGCATTCGGACCACGACCGGATGCTCGTCACAGCCCTCGCGTCTGGAGATCTGACGGATCGCGATGTACTCCGCGCCCAGGGCCTCGTCGACACGTGCGCCGAATGTCGTGCCCTCGCTGACGATCTGCGGGTCATTGAGACCGAGATCCAGCGTCTGCCCGCGCCGGTCCGGCCTGAGTCGCAGATGTTCACGATTGAGGCGGACGTCGCCGATCGTCTGCGCCGCGGTGCGTTCTGGCGTCAACTGCTCCATCCGTTCGCGGGCAGTGGAGGCGCGCTTCGCCCGGCGGCCGGAGCCTTGATGACCCTGGGTCTTGCCGGCCTGCTGTTCGCTGCCGCGCCGCTCCTGCCGTTCGGGTCGGCAAGCTCATCTCGCGATGCGACGACTGCGGAGGCCCAGGCCACCGTGGCAAGCGAGGGCCTGCGCACCGCACCCGACGCCCCCGCGCCGGGCGCCACTCAACCGACCACGCCGCAGGCCGACGGGGCGGTGGATGCCGGTCCCGCGTATGGCGGGATTGCTCCTGCGCCCGGAGACTCGACCGTTGGTGGCGATGCCGGAGGGTCCAAGCAGGCTGCCGTTGCCACCCCAGGTCCGGAAACCGCGGCGCCGCCGACCCCGGATCCGACGAAGTGGCCGCCGCTCCCGTGGCTGAGCGCCGGACTGCTCGCGCTCGGTTTCGGTCTCCTGGTCCTGCGCCGGATGGCCATCCGCGCTCGCTGAGCCGGCTGCGCGACGCCGCGCCGGTACACTTGGGCAACGTCCCGCATCCCTTGGGACACCCCGCCGAGGCTCGCCGATGGAACGCCTGATGCCGCTCGACGGCAACGGGCTCATCTACCGCGGATATTTCGCGCTCCCGCCCCTCTCGACGTCGAAGGGCGAGCTCGTGAATGCCGTCTTCGGGTTCTGCAGCATCGTCCTGCGGGGGATCCAGGATCTCCAACCGGACTACGTCGCGGTGGCGTTCGATCTGCCCGGTCCGACCTTCCGCCACGAGCGATTTGCCGACTACAAGGCGACCCGGACGCGCATGCCCGACGATCTCCGGGACCAGTTCCCGAAGGTCCGCGAGGTCGTCAAGGCGCTCCGTCTGCCGGTCTTCGAGCTGGCCGGCTTCGAGGCGGACGACGTCATCGGCACGCTGACGGTCGAAGCCGAACGGCGTGGCCTCGACACGACGATCGTGACCGGCGACCTCGACATGCTCCAGATCGTCAGCGACAGGGTTCGACTGATGACCACGCGCTCCGGCGTCGAGAACACGATCCTGTATGACCCGGCCCGGATCTTCGAACGCTACGAACTCGCCCCGTCCCAGATGATCGACTACAAGGCACTCAAGGGCGACACCACGGACAACATCCCCGGCGTGCCGGGCGTCGGCGAGAAGACCGCTGCGAAGCTCATTCGCGAAGACGGCAGCCTCGATGCGGTCTACGAGCGGATCGGCGAGGTCAAGCCGGACAAGCTCCGGGACAAGCTCCTCGAGTACCGGGACCAGGTGATGCTCGGTCGCGAGCTGTCGACGATCGTGCGGGACCTCCCCGTCAACCTCGACCTCGACGCCGCGCGGCTCGGCGACTACGACCGCGATGAGGTCATTCGCCTGTTCCGCGAGTACGAGTTCCGGTCTCTCCTGGATCGTCTGCCGCCGCTCCGCGGCGAGTCGGCCGCCGCCGCCGTGGAGGCCGTCCGCGGAGCGAGCGCCTCGGTGCCAGCCGCCCGGGTCGGCACGGAGCGGCCGAGCGGGTGGGGGAGCGGACGGCCGATTCGCGCGAGTGCCCCTCCGGGCGGGGCCACCCCTCCTGCCCCGGCCCCGGCCGGTGGACTCCAGCTGTCCCTCGACTTCGACACGGTCGGCGGGCCCGACGGGACGCGACCGCCCCGTACGACTCGCGAACCCGAACGGTTCGATGATCTGGCGACGGCACTCGCCGCCACGATCGAGGACGTTGGGCGGATCGAGATCCACGCCGCCGATCACCTCGAGGCCCTCCGCGACTGGATTGCCGCTCAGCCGATGGTCGGTGTCGCGCTTCTCCTCGACGATCCACGGCCCAGGGCGGGAAATCCACTCGCTCTCGCGCTGGCCGGCACGGATGGGCGTGTCGTGGCTGCCGAGGGTCCGGATGCGGACATCCTGCGCCACCTGCTCGAGGCCAGCGGCGTCCCGATCGTTGGTCACGAGACCAAGCCGATGCTGGTGGCCCGGTTCGGCGAGGACGCGACCGGGCCCTCGACGGAAATCGCCTTCGACACGCAGCTGGCGGCCTATCTCCTGAACGCGGCGCTTCGTGCCCAGACCATTGCCGACGTCGTGGCCGAGCGGCTCGATCTCGTCCTGCCGCCGGCCAAGGAGCTGATCCCGGCCCACCGAGCCGGCCTGGAGGCGCTGTCTGCGATCGCCTCCCGCGAACCGCTGGCGACGGCGCTCGAATCGGAGGGCCTGGAGCGCTTGTTCCGCGAGATGGAGCTGCCGCTCGTGCCCGTCCTGGCAAGGATGGAAGCCGTCGGTGTTGCCATCGACCTCGATGCGCTGGCGAGCCTCGATCGCGAGTTCG
>JBDSJV010000028.1:0-2865 GCA_039917225.1 Candidatus Limnocylindrales bacterium | reverse complement strand
GCCAGGCCACACTCGCGGGAGAGTCACCCGGCCCGCCCTCGTCGTCTGAGTTGCCGCCCGCGCGGATGGCCGGCTTCAAGCCGACGGCCATGGCCCACGTTCCGGGTCCCGGCCAGGTCGTGTTGCTGGTGTCGTGGCTCCCCGCACTCTCCCCGCTCCCCGCACTTGGGGCGCCCCATTTACGATCCGGGGTCGTGGTAGGTGCGGATCTGCCACTGATCGAGGCGACCTGGCGAGAGTCAGCCTCGGAATCCGTGCTCAGCCGGCCGGTATCAGGCGTGGATCCCCCGCCAACCTGCGCCGAGCCCGTGTCTTGCACGACCCCGGGTCGTAGGTGGCGGAGATCCGCGACGTCATGGCGATTACCACGATCGGGGTGCGTACCTGACGGAACGGGACCGACCGAGGGGCCGCCCGCTCGCTCCCCTCCGTGCCGGACGTTCAGCCTACCCATCCGATCCGTGAAGCCGAGCTCGCCTGTTCGTGCCCCCGCGCCCGCCACTCCCCCCGCGCCCGGGCGCCGGAAGAACTCCGCGAACCCGCCATCGGCTTCGAGGTCCCGCCGGACCATCACGCTGTCGTACGTCTCGAGTGCCTTGGCAACGCGGTCCACCAGCGGTCGCGGGAACCCGAGCGCATAGCCGACCTCGCGGACGGCAGATCGAGCCCGATACGTCACGAGGTTGCAGACCATCCCGGTGTGTTCGGGCCCGTAGCGCTGGTAGACGTACTGGATCACCTCCTCGCGTCGCTCCGAGGAAAAGTCGATGTCGACATCGGGGTAGCTCGTCCGACCCTCGTTGATGAACCGTTCGAAGAGGAGGTTGTGGCGGATCGGGTCCACCCTGGTGATCCCGAGGGCGTAGGCGATGATCGAGTCGGCGGCGCTCCCCCGGCCCTGCGCCGGAATGGCCCGCTCCTTCGCGAACCGCATCAGGTCCCAGCAGATGAGGAAGAACTCCGCTAGCCCGGTCTTCTCCACGACATCGAGCTCATGGGCGAGTTGGCGGACGACCGGCGGCGAAACCGGGTGATACCGCCGCCTGACCCCGGCCTGGCAGAGCTCGACGAGGTAGCTGAACGCCGTCTCGCCGGGGGGAACCGGGAACCCCGGGAACCGATAGCGCTCGAAGCCGAGATCGACCGTGCACGAGGCGGCGACCTCGACGGCGGTGGCCATGCCCTCGACCCAGGCCCGGGCCGTGACCGGATCCGTCCGCGCGAATGCCGCCTCCCCGGGGGGCATGGCAAGCAGATCCGAGCCCGATTTCAGGTGCGACTCGCCATCGGGTCGACGGAGATCCGCGAGCGTGTCCAGCGTCCGCCCATGGGCGATGGCCGTCAGGACGTCACCCAGCTCCCGATCCTCTGGTCGAGCGTGATGGACGTCGTTCGTGGTGACGACCGGCAGGCCAAGGTCGGCGGCGAGTGCGGCGGTCTCGGCCACGAGCCAGTCGTCGTCGGGGCGGAGGTGATGCGACAGCTCGAGGAAGAAACCGCTGGCGACGGGCCCATCGCCGCGCCCGTAGATGGTCGCGTACCGCTCGGCGACGGCACGAGCCCCGGCTCGATCGCCCACCAGCAGCCGCCGGGCAATCTCCCCATCACGACAACCGGACAGCGCCACGACACCCTCCGCATGCTCGGCGAGCAGTGCCTGGGTGAACCTGGGCACACGCTTGGTCCCAGCGAGGTTGGCATGTGACACCAGTCGGCAGAGGCTTCGATAGCCGGCCGCGTCCCGCGCCAGCAGGACCAGGTGCGGACCCCGCTGCCGTTCTCCTATGCCCCGCAGATCCTCCTTGACATGGGCCCGGTGGCCGGGGAGCCGGGCACGCACCGGCCGCGGCCTGGCGGGCCGCCCCTCGACGGGGGCCGTGGCGCCGGGCCGCCCCTCGACTGGGGCCGTGGCGCTGAACATCGAGCCGCCGGGCACTGTGTCGCCGGCGCGCTCGCCGCTCGTGCGCTCGCCACGCCCTGGCCGCCGCGCTGGGATGACGATCCCTCCCGGATCCACCGCGGCGGCATCCACGAGCTCGATCTCCAGGCCGATGACCGGCTGAAGGCCGGCCTCCTGGGCTGCGGCGGCGAATCGAACGACCCCGTAGAGGCCCTGGTGATCCGTCACGGCAAGACCGGACAGGCCGAGTTTGACCGCCCGCTCGACGAGGTCCTCGACCGGCGAGGCGCCGTCAAGGAACGAGAAGTTGGAGTGGCAGTGCAGTTCCGCGTACGCGGTGTGGGCCACGGCTTGATCCGGAGGTTGGGGGGTTACAGGGCCATGCAGCATAGAACAGGTGTTCGATATAGGCACCCAGCCGGCGTCAGAGCCCGGAGGGACGCTCCGAGGTAGCATCTGGCCATGTCGACCCATCGATCCAGGCGTCCAAGCCGACGGCTGCTCGGTCCCATCGGAGCCATCGCCGCGGCAGGCCTGCTCGCCGCCTGCGGATCAGCCGTCGTCACTCCGAGCCCGGCAACCACCGCCGCCCAACCGACCCCGACCGCAGCGCCGACGCCCGGCCCCAGTCCCACTGCGGAGCCGGCGACACCGGCGCCGACGACACCCGGTCAGACGGATACGGACTGGGGACGCATCTGGGATGCCCTGCCGGCGGGCTTCCCGACCTATCCGGGTGCGCACTCAGCGGAAACGGGAGAGGGCCCGGCGAGCGCGATCCTCGATGCGGGGGCGGCGCCCGCGGCCGATGTGGCGACGTTCTATCAGTCGGCCCTCGAGGGTGCGGGCTACAGTACGGTTGCGCGCTCGGGACCGAGCGAAGACGGGAGCTGGGAAGTGGTCAGCGCCGCCGGCTCGGGCTGCCTGCTCCAGATGACCGCCAGCCCGCTGGGTGGCAGCACGTT
>JBDSJV010000027.1:0-2572 GCA_039917225.1 Candidatus Limnocylindrales bacterium | reverse complement strand
GTCAATCCCGCGACCGGGGCCGTCATCGCGACGGCGCCGCTCGGTGGCAAGCATGACGTTGACATCGCCGTCGCGGTCGCCCAGAAGGCGTTCGAGGATCCGAAGGGCTGGGCCAACTGGGCTGCCGGCAAGCGTGGCCGGACCCTCGCCAAGTTCGCTGCGATCATCAAGGACCACAGTGAGGAGTTGTCCTGGCTGGAGACCCGCAACATCGGCAAGCCGATCGGCTCGTCGCGCGGCGAGATCATCGGCTCAAGCCTCGTCTTCGACTACTACGCCGGTGCCGCGAACAAGGTCTTCGGGCAAACCATCCCGGTGTCCAAGCCCGGTCTTGACCTTACCCTGCGCGAGCCGATCGGCGTCGTCGGGCTGATCGTGCCCTGGAACTTCCCGCTCCTGATGGCCAGCTGGAAGCTGGGACCCGCGCTCGCGGCGGGCAATACCTGCATCCTCAAGCCGGCCAGCCTGTCCCCGATGACGGCGCTCCGGATCGGTGAACTGGCACTGGAGGCGGGCATTCCAGCCGGCGTGCTGAACGTCGTCACGGGCCCCGGTGGAACGGCCGGCGCTGCCATCGCGGGACATCCCGGCATCGGCAAGGTCGCCTTCACCGGCGAGACCACGACCGGCCAGGAGATCATGCGTCTGGCCAGCAACAACGTGAAGAAGATCAGCCTGGAGCTCGGTGGCAAGAGCCCCAACGTGATCTACGCCGATGCGGACCTCGAGCGATTTGCGACCGAGTCGCCGTACTCGGTTTTCGACAATTGCGGGCAGGACTGCTGCGCCCGGAGCCGGATCCTGGTCGAGCGGTCGGTCCACGAGCGCGTGGTCGAGCTGTTCGCCGAAGCCACCCGCAAGGTCAAGGTCGGCAACCCGGAGGACGAGGCGACCGAGGTCGGGACGCTCGTCAGCTTCAAGCAGCGCGACCGCGTCCGCGACTACATCGAGATCGGTCTCGGTGAGGGAGCGAACCTCGTGGTCGGGGGCGAGGCTCCAGATGACGCATCGCTCGCCGAGGGCGCTTACCTCATGCCGGCCGTCTTCGATGGCGTGAACAACGACATGCGAATTGCGCGCGAGGAGATCTTCGGGCCCGTGGTCTCGATCATCCCCTTCGATACCGAGGAGGAGGCGATCCGCCTCGCGAACGCGACCCCGTACGGGCTCTCCGGCTCGATCTGGAGCCGCGACATCGGCAAGGCGCTCCGGACCGCGAAGGGCATCCAGGCTGGCGTCCTGTCGATCAATTCGAACAGCAGTGTCCACACTGAGGCGCCGTTCGGCGGCTACAAGATGTCCGGGATCGGGCGCGAGCTCGGGATGTCGGCCATCGAGCTCTACACCGAGACGAAGAACATCTTCATCGACATTCGCCCCTAGCCACCGGCGCGCATCGGGACCTGGCCGCTCGCTCCTCGCCCGGCCGCCCCTCGCCCCCACCCGGTCGCCCGCAGCTCGCCTTGAACGCTGCGCGTGCGTATCTCGACCTGGTTCTACCCGGGGGCGCGTGCCTGAACGTTGAACGTTCAGAAGCCGGGCGACGGAGCGCCGTGGCCTCGCTTCTGCACCACTGGCGAGCAGAATCGGGCCCCGGATGGGCGAGGACGGGAGATACGCTTGCTGGGCGTTCAGCCCAGGATCGATCCTGCCTCCGTCGCGCTCGTGGCCTGTGGCGCACGGCGCCCGCAGAGCGTCGCGCTCCTAGCTGCCGCCGGCAAACTCGGGCGCGCGGAGCCCGGGGTGATGGCGCGCGAGCCAGTCGACGAGCGCGAAATGCGTGGTCTTGAACGCCAGCTCGGCCCACGGCAACGCGGTCGCATCGAAGGTCCGGATCTCGAGCGCCTCGGGTGTTGGGGCTGCTACACCGCCGACGACCCGCGCTTCGATGACCAGGACGACCACCGCCGCCTCGAGTCGCGTGTAGAACCCGACCACCTCGCCTGGCTCGACGAGCATCCCCGTCTCCTCGAGCGTCTCCCTGATCGCGGCTTCCGCGACGGTCTCGTCGATCTCGAGAAAACCGCCCGGCTGGGCCCAGAGTCCGAGGCCCGGTTCGATCCCGCGGCGAATCAGGATGAGGCGTCCGTCGTCCGCTGAGGGCAGGGTCGTCACGACGAGACGCGGATTGATGTATGCGATGTGCCCGCAGGCCGGGCAATGACTGCGGTCCCGATCCTCGCCGACGAGCGGACCGGCACTCAGCGCCGCACCGCAGCGTGAGCAGTAGCGGAGGGTCGCGCCGATCCAGGCCGGCACGCCGAGGCCCGACGCGATATCCGTGGAACGAGCGTCCCGACCACGATTAGCGCCGCCGAAATCCTCCGGGCGGGTCATGCCCGCAGCGCCAGGACCGCGGCCGTTGCGAAGACCAGCATCCCGAGACCCGCCGCGATCAGCCAGGCCAGGCGGAACAAGCCGCGGTTGCGGTTGATCGGCATCCAGGCCCAGGCGGAGCGCCAGATGCGAAGCGAGGCGTCGGCGGTCGTCAGGATCAGCAGCGGCGCAGCCACGAGGATGCAGAGCTTGACCAGCGGGCTCGCAAGCGTCGAGCCGGTTTCGAGTGCCGTGA